>JAAXQB010000186.1 GCA_012329085.1 Methanosarcinales archaeon
AATGAGCTATCAAAGATTTTCTTAAACTCATTCTAAAAGAATGGGTGTTTATGCTCATTCGTTCGAATAACGCTCATTTGTTCCAAATGAGCTATCAAAGATTTTCTTAAACTCATTCTAAAAGAATGGGTGTTTATGCTCATTCAAATACATATGTTTGCAAACTACATATAATTAACATATAATTATATAAAATTATTATTTAATTTAATTAAAAGAATTAAAAAAGGATGAAAAAATGAAAACTTTGAATGAAATAAAAACCACATTAACAAAACATAAAGAAAAATTAAAAGAAAAATATGATGTAAAAGAGATTGGAATATTTGGTTCATATGCTCATGGAAAATAAAATAAAGCAAGTGACATAAACATTCTTGTGGAATTTAATGACATTCCGGATGTTTTTTTATTAATAGATCTTGAGGATTATTTAAAAACTCTTTTAGAAAATAGGATTAACCTTATTAGAAAAACAACTATTAGACCTGAATTAAAAAATGTTATACTAAATGAGGTGGCATATATATGAAAAGAAAAGAGCATTTATTCATTCATGATATATTAAAAGCTGTAAATGAAATAGAAGAATTTATTGCAGATTTAAGCCTCGAGAAATTTTCTAAAAAAAATAATATATATGTAAATTATTTAATAATATTTTTTTAATAATAGATATAGATATTATATAAAATCATAAATTTTATATGCTATAATGCTTATATATATATAATATGTAGAATTTATAGGGCATAAATTGGCACAATATCTTTTTCCAATTATTTTAAAGCAATGATCAAAAATGATTTGCACAGATTTCGACCATCGAATGCATAAATCCAGAAAATCAGTATGTGCAATAAATACCAAAATGATTGAATTATGAAACTATGCCCGCAACAAGTCTAATAAATATAAATAAATACGGAGTGTAATATTATGTGCGATACTAAAAAACCATTAAAAAAAATTCAATATTTTGCAAAATTATTTAATAATATTCGTTCTAAAGACAACTCAAAAAGAGAAGAAGTCGAATATGGATTACTTGAGAAAATTAATGAATTAGAATCAGATGAATTAGAATTTTTTTCTAAATATTATGAAAAACCTTCTGATAAGATTCGAATAGAAAAATTCAAACAAGGGACATTAACAAAAAAAGACAGAGGCAGTGTTACGATTTTAAGGTATAATTTATTACAATATTTACTTAAAAATGAACGGTTAACATCTGATATTATTGAACTTGAAAAACAAAAAATTAAAGAAATGGTTGATTATGATCCTTTTCGTTCTTGGAAAAATGATAGAATTTTATATCTTTTTTGCTATTACCCATATAATGGTGAAATTTTAGAATGTCTTAAAAAAATTACAGAAGATATCAGAAAAGAGTTAAATATCATAGATAAAACAAAAACAAAGATTGTTACTTTTAATGGTGCACGAAATCAAGGATATGATCATTGCTGGATTGCTATTTATGATAAAAAATATGAATCTCAACAAGATGCTAAACAAATATTTTTAAGTTTTTGGAGTAAAAAAATTACACTTTGTATTTGGGATGAAAATATATGGATTAAATCCAATCGGGCGAAAATGAAAATTCCCATTTCTGAATCTGCTTTTACTCAATTTACACATAAACATGTATCTTATGCTGATTTTAATCTTGGAATTGCAATTGATTTTTTTAAAAAAATAGATCTTGAAAAAGAGTTGTTTTGGAAAAAATAAATTTCGAGATAACGCTCATTCGTTCCGAATGAGCTATTAAAAATTTTCCCTCTATATAGTAATTTTACAAATTATATACTAAACCTCTGCCATTTTTCTTAATTTTTATACATATGTTTTATTTTATAATTATCATAAAAAACAAGATGCAATTATGAAATATTAAAAATAATTATTTAAAATATTAATAAAATTGTTTTAAATTATAGAAACAGTTTGGTATATATAGAAATAAACAAAAAAAATACATTAATACTATTTGCAATATTAATGAATGAATGGTAAATTATAAATAATGAAAAAAATACATCTCCTTGCCATGGTTGCAATAGTAGTTGTCATTGTTGCCGCAGGTGGCATTGCCTACATTACAGAAATGTCAAATCCGATAGAGGTTGAATGCATCAATCTTTCATGGGGCGAGGTTACACCAGATACAACTATCATCTATGCCGATATATGGGTAAACAATCGTCTTCCATTTGGTCTTGGTTCAGAGGCAATTAATATTAATGTACCCATATACTTTTATGATGTTCAAGCAGCACAATTCGATTTATATGAAATTAGTCTATGTAAAGGCTATTCACCAGTGGATGTTACCGCCACTATGATACAAGCTAATCTTCCTCAATGGTGGCCTGATTTCATATATCATGGAGAACTACTTGCCATTTGTATATATCCATATGTCAGCACTCATATTTTTGGCATACCTATTTCTACGGAGTCGCATGTACAAATAGAAGTTCCCATCCCACTCTTAAGCGAAATAAATAATAAAGAGCCTAAAACAATGAGTATCGATGTGGCTTCACTTCATAAAATTGCACAAAATAATATTGTGCCTGATATGGTGCATTATAAAAAAAATTATTTTGATGATTCTTTACTTTTAGAGATTATACAAAGCCCAAGTGAGCACTTTATGGAGGATTTTTCACCACCATTGCAGGGGGCACAGCCTATACTTACTATGGAATCTTGGAATTTGTATTGGGGGGATGTTACTACAGAGACTACTCAAATTCTTGGAACAATAGTATTAAGAAATGAGTTATCAGTACCAATGCCAATACAAGGTCTTCGTTTAGGACTTGACATGAATGAAATTCCAGTAGTTCCAAATATAAATATTATTCCTACGGAACCTATACTATTACCGGGCGAGAGCATTCCTTTAACCATAGATGTAGATGTAAATAATGATAAACTTGTCCAATGGTGGACATCACATCTTCAACAAAATGAAGAGACCATTATAAATGTAAAAATTGGTGTGAATGTTATTCTACCAAAGGAATTAGGATTCGGATTTTCTGAACCAATACCGCTCCCACTTATGCCTATTCCTTTTTTTGAACACGAAATTCGTACTGATATTATGGGCACCATTAACAATCAAATTATACAAACACTATAAAAAAATATTAAATTGAAATTATAATATTATTATAAACAAAATGTTCTCAATAATCTACACAACAACAAGCACCAAAGACGAAGCAAAAAAAATTGCAAAAGCATTAGTTAAAGAAAAACTTGCCGCATGTGTAAATATATTTCCAATTTATTCAATATACGAATGGGATGGAATACAAGAAAATGATGAATTTGCACTTCTTATAAAAACAACAACAAAAACAAAAGAAAAAATAGAAAAAAGAATAAAAGAAATGCATGAGTATGAAACTCCATGCATCATTTCTTTTAATATTGATGGTGGTTCGATTGATTTTTTAGAATGGATAAAACTTAAAACAATTTAACCATTATATAGCATTATCAAGCCCATCCACAGATTCAGGATTTGCAAGAGTTGAAATATCCCCAACAGGATTTCCAGTAACTTTTGCCCGAATTACCCTTCGCATAATCTTTCCACTTCGTGTTTTTGGAACATCATTAACAAATAGCACTTCATCTGGTCGTGCAATTTTTCCAATTTCTTTTGATACAAATTCTCTAATTTCACTTCTTAAAGTTTCATTAGGTTCCATACCTTCATTTAAAACTACAAATGCAGTTATTGATTCACCTTTTACTTCATGCGGCTTACCAACTACAGCAGCCTCTGCAACATTTGGATGGCTTACAAGTGCAGATTCGACTTCACTATTGCCAATTCTATGTCCTGCAATACTAAGCACATCATCGGTTCGCCCTTGAATCCAAAAATATCCATCTTCATCTTTTCGTGCAAGGTCTCCCACCATATAAGTATTTTCAAACATTTCCCAATAAGTTTTAAAAAATCGTTTTGGATTTTTATAAACTCCCCTTAACATTGATGGCCAAGGCTTATTCATTACAAGATATCCGCCACTCCCATCCGATAATGAATTCCCTTTCTCATCATACACATCAGCAATAAATCCGGGCAATGGCTTTGTTGCACTTCCGGGTTTTAAGGGTGTAATTGGAAGTGGAGAAATTACAAAACACCCAGTTTCAGTCTGCCACCATGTATCCATTATCTGACAATTTTCATTTCCAATATGTTTATGATACCAAATCCATGCCTCTGGATTAATCGGCTCCCCAACTGAACCAAGCAATCTAATAGAATCAAGATTGTGTTTTTTAATATGCGACTCTCCAAATTTCATAAACATTCTAATCGCCGTTGGTGAAGTATAAAATACACTAACTTTATATTTCTCTACCATTTCCCATAATCTATCAATCTTTGGGTAATCTGGAGATCCTTCATACATCACAGAAGTCACACCAAGAATTAGTGGTGCATATACAATATAGCTATGTCCTGTAATCCATCCAATATCTGCGGCACACCAATAAACATCATCATCTTTTAAATCAAAAACAAAACTAAGAGTATTTGCAATACCAACTGAATAGCCACCATGGACATGTTCTATACCTTTTGGTTTTCCTGTTGTTCCAGAAGTATATAAAATAAATAAACGGTCTTCTGAATCCATAATTTCAGTTTCGCAAAAATCAGATTCTTTTTCTGTAACGGCATGCCACCAATTATCAATGTTAGCATTCCATGGAACTTCTTCTCCAGTTCGTTTAAATACGATTACATTTTCGATTGATTGTGCATCTTTCAAAGCCTCATCTGATTGTTTTTTAAGTGGTATAGTTTTTCCGCGCCTATAAAAACCATCACAAGTAATCAATATTTTCGCTTCTGAATCATTAATTCTATCTCTTAAAGCAAGAGATGAAAATCCAGAAAATACTACTGAATGAATGGCACCTATTTTTGCACATGCAAGCATAGAAATTGGAAGTTCAGGGATCATTGGAAGATAAATCATAATCCGATCCCCTTTCTTAATTCCCATACTTTTTAATGCATTACTAAGTTTATTCACTTCAATATAAAGGTCATTATAAGTAAGCTTTCTAACTTCTCCCGGCTCCCCTTCCCAAATATATGCAATCTTGTTCTTTTTTTCTGTTGCAATGTGTCGATCTAATGCATTATGTGCTATATTGCATTTTCCATCAATAAACCATTTGGCATGTGGTGGATTCCATTCAAGAACTTTATTATATGGGGAATACCAATCTATAAATTCTTTTGATACTATATTCCAATACCATTCAATATCTTCTGCTTTTTTTAATAAATCTTCATAATCTTTTATATCTTGCTTGTCCATCCATTTCTTTACATTACTATTTTCTATTAGATCTTTTGAAGGTTTAAAAATTCTATTTTCATCCAATAATGTTTTTATGTTTTGAGACATATGCACTCCATTATCTAATTATTAAAACTGGACACGATGCTAATTTATTAACTTTATCTGCAACACTTCCAAGCAATATCCTATCAAGACCTGACATTCCTTTTGACCCCATTACAATCATATCAACAGATTCTTGTTCTGCAATTTTTAATATAACTTCAACTTCTCTTCCTTTTTCAACCATAGTCTTTACATTAACTCCTTGCTTAACACCAACAGATGCAGCAACTTCAAGACCTGCCTCACCATGTATTAAAGATTTTGGCTTTCCGATATCTTCATAATATTTATTTAATATGGCTTTAATATCAGAATCGTTTATATCTATCTTTTCATTTTGTATTCTAAAAGCTGTATATCCCCTTGGATCAATGTCACTAAATGTCGTATCTACATAAATTGCAATAACATCGGCATTTTTTTCCTTTGCCATTTGAACGGCATGTACAATTCCTTTTATTGATGCAGGAGATCCATCTGTTGCAACAAGTATCTTATTTATTTTTACTTCATTGTTAAAATTTATTTCATCAACCATATTATCACCATTTTATAGTTACAATTTACATTTATAACATTTATAGTATATATTAGTTTCAATTATTTAGTATTTATATCATCATGGGTATTCCTGGAATCATTCCAACAACTGCCATTGCACCCACACATATAATAAAAGTAATGAGTGGAATAGTAATATGATCCATCATAGAAAGTGATTTTGCCCGTTCAATATCTCCAAGAATTCCGCTGTTATCAAGTAGCATTGCAAACGACCATCCAAATACAGGATTTATAAGCACAGATCCAAACATACATAGTGCGGCACCTTGTGCTTCTTTGGTTTCATGAATCATTTGCATTCCAGCTTCAAGTAATGGGAGAAATACGCCCACAATCAAAGCCACTCTAAGCACAGGTGGCCACATTGCTATATCCATGGGGAAACCAAGTATTGCCGCAAGAATACAACCAATACCGGTAAGTATGGCACCTGCTGGAATTGGTCGTTTTGCAATTCCTGCCGAAATCATATAGGTCCCCCATGAAGAAGTTATATTTCCACCACCAAGTAAATTTCCAATCACTTGTCTAACTGATGCCACAGACATAGTATCATCTACATCCATAAGTACTTTTTCTGTATTTTTTGGATAATTCATTTCTTGAAATATTCTGTGCCCAAGAAAATCAGGTGGCCACATTGCAATTGCAAGTATAGCAAATGGAAGTGCCGCAACAAAATGCCCAATATTTGGAAGTCCAAGCATCCATCCAGTTTCAGTTCCCCACCAATAAAATGGATTTAAATTTGGAATTCCGGGAGCCGTTGTAAATTCAAATGGGGCACCCATAAAAAGTGCCACAATCATTGCAAATAGAGAACACAAAGGAATTGCAAGCCATCTTTTACCAATTCGTGCAAGATATGCATACGAAATAATAGTTATAAGAATTACAATTAGAAAAATTAACTCCCCTCCAATGCCTTCCGCCCAACTTCTCAATGCATTTATTTGACCTAAAAGTCCCATCATTCCAAGAAATATTAACAATCCTCCTCTAACTCCAATTCCTGTTAAATTAACTAAACGAGACCCTCCTTTAAGAAGTGCAAGTATCAATCCTAATATTCCAATTAAAATTCCCAACGCAAGTGGATGCCCTCCTGCTGCAACAATTAAACCAATAAGTGGAATCATTGGTCCATGACAACCTGAAAGATTTACTTTTGGATTTAAAAATCCACATATTGGAATTACAAAAAGAAGTGCTGCTATTAAAAGTTCAAATCTTACATTTTCTACAACAAATTCAAATGGAAGTCCAAATCCTGTTGCAAAAGCGGCAACAATTGCAGTAGTCATTACAATTTTTCCAATTGTCCCAGATATTGCAGGAACAATATCCTCTATTTCAAAATTGAAATCTCTTTTTGGAAGATTGATGCCCCATCTCTTTGGAGACATTATTTTAAGTTCATTTTCTAAATATGCATCTCTTGTTGTAAATTCGCGTGCAGATTTATGAAGATTTTTATAATTTTTTTCTGTATTGTTTTTTTTATTCATGAAATCAACTCTATTTCATTTAATGAATGTTTAACAATATTATCATAATCAATCATTATATTTATATTTAAGTATTGTACATTTATTATTCGTCAATAAACGAAATTAAAAAGCAATGATATTTATATTATGGGTGGTACGATTTAAATTATTTATGATAAAGTTAAAATTTAATGTTTATGTTTTATAAAAATAAGTTATATTGAACTAAATATCAAAATGCTTAATATCAATTAATGTTATTTGTTATTAATATTATGGATAATAATCCCAATGAATTGGAAAAATAGAAAGAATTATTGTCAAAAATAAGACAATTTATGATTTTAAATATAGATATAAA
>JAAXQB010000283.1 GCA_012329085.1 Methanosarcinales archaeon
CCCTTAACGCAGCCAATATTGATAATTATTTCAATGCTCACGATTGAAATATCTCATACAGCATTCATTATAATATTTTATAACAGATTATTAAGCCATATCATTGATTATAATCATTATATTCATTGGATATAATAACCATTAATTATTGGATATAATAACCATTGATTATTAAATTATTAATACAACTTATTATTATATAAACCTTTCTAAATTTTTTGAATATGTTTCATTTAAGTAGCAGAAGACTTATTTAAAAAATAATTTCCAGATATTGTATGAAAATCTTAATTTTAAATTTATAACTATATCTTTAAAATAAAAACTATTTATGATTTTAAATTTAAATATTAATAAAAAAAATTAATTTATTTTTACTATGAATATATAGTTTATAAAAATTATATATTAAAATAAGATAATGTTCATTCGTTCGAATAATGCCCATTCTCTTTGAGAATGTGCTGTTTGAATGTGCTTTATGAATATGATTTCCAAACGAGTTCTCAAAGAAAATAAGTGTTAAGTATATAACTTTATAAATCATATACTCAAAGAAAAATCTAATTTTTTGCAAATTTTTCAAGCTAAACACACAAAAAAATCAAAAATCAAATATAAATTAGTATAGTAAATCATGAAAGTAATATCAATCATAGGCTACAAAGACACAGGAAAAACAACACTTGTAATCAATCTTATAAAAGAATTGTCTAAAATTGGGTCAGTTGGCATAATAAAAAATATGGTCCATCAGAGTTTTAATCAAGAATCCACAGACACAAGTAGATGTTTCAATGCGGGTGCAAAAATTTCAATTGGTGTCACAAAAAATGAATATATTATGATTGAAGACAATCCTTCGATTGAAAAAGCATTAGATTCACTTAATGGCAATGATATAGATTTTGCAATTATTGAAGGAAACAAAAAAGGAAACCATTCAAAAATTGTTATTGGAGAAGTCGAGGAAGAATTATCAAATGTTATTGCAAAAGTGCCAAAATTATCAAATTGTGATATAAAAAAACTTGTAGAAATAATAATTAAATTGCCAGATATTGTCACATTAGAATCTTTAATAAACAAAATCAAAAAAAATATAGGAATAAAAAAAGCAGGTGCGATTGGAACCTTTACAGGAATTGTCCGAGGACAAACAGGGGGCGTTGAAACAACAGAACTTGAATTTGAAGAATATGAACAATTTGCAAAAAAAATTATGGATAAAATATCAAATGAATTAAAAGAAAAGGAAGGTATAATAGATGTTTTAATTCATCATAATATAGGCGTAATAAAACCATCTGAAGATATTGTATATATTGTTGTTGCTGCATCGCATAGGGAACAATTATTTTCAGCATTAAGAGATGCGATTGAACGATTGAAACTTGAAGTTCCAATATGGAAAAAAGAATTTACAGAAAATGGCGAATATTGGGTTAAAGGAATTAAAGAGAGTTAAAATAATAGACATTTATAAATCATGTGTGCGTAAAAGATAAAGTAAGTAAAGTAATATGTGGGAAAAAAATCATGAAAATGGAAAAACAATTTAGTATAGAAATAATAGTTGAACTTAAAGCAGGAATGTTAGATCCCGAGGGTATAACAATAAAAAAATCACTTAAACATCTTGGAATTGAAACAGAAAGCGTAAAAACTTCAAAAAGATATATCATAGATGTTAAAGCAAATTCAGAAGATAATGCAATTAAAAAAGCAGATGAAATGTGTCAAAAAATTATTGCAAATCCACTTATTCATGATTATAGTATTAAATTGAGTGACATCAAAATTCCGTTGGAGACTTCATAATATGAAAATTGCAATCATTCAATTTGGAGGTAGTAATTGCGATTTGGATGTTTTACACATTTTAGAAGATATAATAAAAGTAGATGTTAGACTTGTGTGGTTTAAAGATGAACTTAAAGGATATGATGCCGCCATAATTCCGGGCGGTTTTTCATATGGTGACTATCTAAGAGCAGGAGCAATTGCTGCAAGAACACCGATTATGAATTCAATTAAAAAAATGGAAGAAGAGGGAAAACTTATTATGGGAATTTGTAATGGATTTCAAATACTTACTGAATCTGGAATATTGGATGGTGCACTTACCACAAATGAATATCCAAAATTTAGATGCCATAATACTTTACTTAGAGTGGAAAATAATGAAATACCATTCTTAAATAAGTTTAAAAAAGGCGAAATTGTTAACATTCCAATTGCACACGCGGAAGGTAATTTTTATGCCGATGATGCAACACTCTCAAAATTGAATGAAAATTCTCAAATAGCATTTAGATATTCAGAAAAGGATGGAACTATATCAAAAAAATCAAATCCAAATGGTTCAAAAGAAAATATTGCAGGAATTGTAAATACAAAAAAGACTGTGATTGGACTTATGCCACATCCTGAACGAGCATCTGAATCCATTCTTGGTTCAAAGGATGGGCTTAAAATATTTGAATCAATGGTTGAATATATTTCTAATTCTTAAAATATGCCAGATATTATTATAAAAAATGGGTATATTTTAAATGATACCAAACAAAAAGATATTGTAATAGAAAATGGAATTATTTCTGAAATAGTAGACAAATCCTTAAAATCGGCAGATACCGTCATAGATGCAAAAGGATGTCGTATATTACCAGGACTTGTTAATACGCATACGCATGCTGCAATGTCGTTATTTAGGGGATATGCAGATGATTTACATTTAAAAGAATGGCTTGAAAATTATATGTGGCCAATAGAATCACACCTTACCGAAAAGGATGTGTATGCTGGTACCAATCTTGCAATACTTGAAATGATAAAAACAGGAACAACTTGTTTTTCGGATATGTATTTTAATATGGATAGTACTGCAAAAGCTGTGGAAGAATCAGGAATTAGAGCTGCACTTTCTTATGGTATGATTGAGCTATGGGATAAATCCAAAGGAGATTCTGAACTTAAATCAGGTACGCAATTTATAAATAAATGGGATGGTAAAGCTAATGGTAGAATTACTTGTTTTTATGGCCCCCATGCACCAAATACTTGTTCTAAAGAATTTTTAAGTAAAGTTAAAGATGAGGCAATTAAAAACGATAAAGGAATTCACATTCATGTTCTTGAAACCGAATCCGAATTAAATCAAATGAAAGAAATGCATGGTAAATGTTCTATTAACATGTTAGATGAAATAGGATTTTTTGAGCCAACCGTTATAGCTGCACATTGTGTATGGATTTCAGATGGGGATATAAAGATTTTAAAACAAAATGAAGTGACTGTATCGCATAATCCAATAAGTAATATGAAACTTGCTTCTGGAATTTCACCTATACCAAAGCTTCTTGAAAATGGTGTGAATGTTTCAATTGGGACTGATGGATGTGCTTCAAATAATAATTTAAATATGTTTGAAGAAATGAAATTTGCGGCATTATTGCATAAAGTAAATTCTATGAATTCTACTGTATTGCCTGCAAAAACTGTTTTTGATATGGCAACAATAAATGGTGCTAATGCATTGAGTGTAAATAGTGGAAAAATAAAAATTGGGGCAAATGCTGATATTATTCTTATTGATATGAAAAAACCAAATCTTACGCCAATGTATGATATATATTCTCATGCTGTATATTCTGCGAATGGGTCAGAAGTTAAAACTACGATTGTGGATGGGAAAGTTTTGATGGATGATTATAAAGTTTTGTGTATGGATGAATATAGTGTAATGGAAGATGCGATAAAAGTTTCTGAACGACTTGTTTCGAGTGTGAGTGTAGAAAAGTAAATTTAAAGACGCAATATTTATATAGAGTTGTGGTGTAATTATATGTGGTAGATAACCATGAATAAAAAAATAGCAATTTTAGTTACTTTAATTATGCTACTTAGTGTAGCATCGCTTGGATGTATAGAAGAACAAGAAGAGGTAATTCCAGAACCACATGTTCCAGAAGAACCTCCAGAAGAACCAGTGGAAGAACCAGAAATAGAAATTTTAAGATTAGCAACAACAACAAGTTTATATGATACGGGATTACTTGGGTCTCTTGAACCAGTGTTTGAAGAAAGATACAATGCAGATTTACATATAATTTCTGCAGGAACTGGCAGAGCCATTCGTCATGGAAGGGATGGAGATGTGGATGTGTTACTTGTTCATGCAAGAGCAAGAGAGGATGCATTTGTTGAAGCAGGATATGGAGTGAATAGGAGATGTATTGCATATAATTTTTTCCTTATTATAGGACCTGAAGCAGATCCTGCAGGAATTAAAGGTATGGCACCATCTGAAGCATTTTTAAAATTGATGGAAGAAGGCATGAATCGCCCTGATGAAGTTAGATTTGTATCAAGAGGAGACGATTCTGGAACACATTTTAGAGAAATTGGAATTTGGGAGGTGGCTGAAAAAAATTACACGATTGATGTTAGAGGCTCAGGTGCTTGGTATGTAGAAGCAGGTGCTGGAATGGGTGCGACACTTAGAATGGCAAATGAAAAATCTGCCTACACACTTGTTGATATTGGAACATTCCTTGCATTTGCAGGAGAAATAGATCTTGTTCCTCTTGTTGAAGAAGGAGAAGGATTATTCAATCCATATGGTGTAATTGCAATAAGCCCAGCCGTTCATCCAGCCGTGAATTTTGACATGGCAAATAACTTTATAAATTTCCTTAAAGCTGAAGACATACAAATAATGATTGGAGAATTTGGATATGCGGAACATGGAAGGCCATTATTCTTCCCATTAGCTAGAGATTGTGAGAGAAAGGGATGTCCAACATGGGAATTATGCAAAACACCTGCATCTTAAATGAGTGAGATATTAGAGGCGTTTATAAAAGCCATAGAGCTTATAATCGCTCTCGACCCAGATGTAATTGAGATATCAAAAAGAAGTATAATAATATCCATTCTTTCTACTTTTTTTGCAAGTTTGATATGTATTCCAATTGGGGGAATGATACATTTCCATGAATTCAAAGGTAAGAAACAATTAATTGGATTTATTCAAACGCTTTTTAGTTTACCTACAGTTGTTGTAGGACTTTTTGTTTTTTTGATGTTATCAAGAGCAGGACCATTTGGAATATTTGGTTTATTATTTACACCAGGTGGTATGGTAATTGGACAAGTAGTTTTAATATCCCCAATTATAATTGGTTTTACAATATCTTCATTGAGTGGAGTGAGTTCAGAAATAAAAGATACTGCCATTTCACTTGGTGCAACTAATTTTCAAGCAATATATATAATTGTAAAAGAAGCAAAATTTGCAATAATATCTACAGTTGTACTTGGATTTGGAAGGGCACTATCTGAAATTGGTCTTGCGATGATGGTGGGGGGAAATATTCGAGGATTTACAAGAGTGCTTACAACAGCCATTGCACTCGAAACTGCAAAAGGAGATGTTGTGCTTGCAATAGCATTAGGCATAATTCTTATGTTACTTTCATTTTCTATTAATTTAATTGTGAATCAAATGCAATAATAAAATTAAGTTAAAATTTTAATTTGTGTAGTTTTCGGATTGATCTATTTTTACTTTTTTATAGCACATTCGGAAAGCACATTCGGAAAGCACATTCGGAAAGCACATTCGGAACGAATGGGCGTAAACACTCATTCTTTC
>JAAXQB010000195.1 GCA_012329085.1 Methanosarcinales archaeon
AATTTATGCATCGTTTTTTTCTCATAATTTCAGTAAAGCACCTAATATAGGGTTTTATGTACGATGATTGTGGTACGGTTTTTTCAGAAGGGAACATATTGGCTGTATATAACGACTAATTAGCTAAATTTGTCCCTTGTGAGGGGATATAATCGAGCTATATACGAACGACAGTGAGTAGTGGTGGACAAATTATTTTTGATTGATTGATGGAATAAGAACAGATACTTCTATTTTGAACTCAGAAGCAATCTTGTAAAGATGTTCCAAATTATAGTGAACATTATGTTTTCTGGTTTCAATTTTTGCAACATAATCAGGTGATTTATGGCCGAGAATTTGAGCAAGTTTTAACTGGCTTACTTTACGCTTTTTTCTTTCAGCTTTAACATTTTCAACAATCTGATCCATAAATTTTGCCAAAGCTTTTTCTTTTTCCAAGTACACACCTATGAGTTTTTGTAATCATAGTTGTTATGCAAAAATTAAACAAACACTTATAAGTGTTTATAAAGGAAATTTGATTCAAAATATATGGTAAATTATTGAGGAGATGCAGAAAATGATAACGACATATTTTAAGACAGTACTGGCAAGGTTAATTGTTAATTACTTAATGTTTGGACTTTTATTGTTTGGGATTTTTATTGCCTACACTGTATTTGGAAGTTTTGAAAGTGCTGTAAAGTTTTTGACTTATTTTACAGATGATACTTTTGGGAAGATTGTAGCTGCATTGCCATTTATACTAGCATGGTTTAATCTGGATGTAAAAGGTGGTGCTAATTGTCATAATATTTACTATGGATATTACTATTAAGGTTGCAAAATGAGTAAAAATATTGCATTAACACTTACAGCTATTTTGATCTTATCAGGCTGTATGGCTACACAACTAAATGTAAAACTTGATAAAAGCATCACCTCATTTAAAGAGTATATCAACCAAAAAAGAGCCGATGATGTTAAACACTATAATATCATAGCGGAACTGCCTTATCAAAGTATCATAGAATACAGAACCACAAATGAGCAAACAACTATGAGAAGCGCCAGTGATGTTATGGAGATCCTTGATGATGCAAAAGAGTATTGTCAAGCTATTGGTGGCAATGGAATTTATGGTGATCAGGCAATTAGAACCATAAATCAACTTCCAACGACATTTAGTTTTGCGTATCAAGGCTATAAAAACGATATGAGATCTCAAGGCTTTGGAAAGTATAGCGGTTTTTACAGATGTGTATCTGCCAAAGATGGATTTGAGATAGAGTATATGAAAAACAACATTGGTCTGCAACAAAGACACATAATCGGCGGTGGATATATGCAAACCTACTCACGATACTATCTCATAACGCATAATAATTTACAAAAAACAGGGTAAAAAACTTGGTTACATAGCTCCAAATACAGAAGTTATGCAGAGGGTAAATCACCTAAAGAGTATTTTGATGTAAATGAGAATAATCAGGCTACTTGGAGATATGAAATAAACACTGGTGCTCAAAAATATTGTACTTATAATGGTGGAGAGCTGTATATCTCAAATGCAGTTACAAAGAACAAACTTATATCGATAGATGATTACTACTATACACGACTTGAGCAGATCAAGGATAAAAACAGTATCAATATTTTTATGACTCCTGAATATCTTGTATGTGAAAACAGTGCTAAACCGCAATTTTCTTTCGTGATAGAGCATCCACAACAAAATACGAAATATCCACAATACACACTTATAGAGGGCGTAGATAAAGGCTATTTAAAAACCAAAGGCGTTGTGTATGAGAAAATAGGTGCTGATACTATTCCCTTAAAACAATCACCACAAGTTCAAGAGGTCTCAAAAAGCAGTGTTGTATCTCAAGCTAACAAACAAGATATCGCTCTTGTAAAAAATGAGAGCAGGTTAGCAGCTCAAACACTCAGCTCAAAACTTGATACATCTGTGGCAATGGGTGAGTTAAAATATACAACTTCATACAATGGTACTCTAAAAGATGGATGTGAGTATGCAAGCGTAACCAAAGAGTTGTATGGCCAAAAGTATATTGAGAACTTTAAAAAGTGCAGCAGGGGAGATGTTGAGTATATTGGACAAACCTCACCAAACGAACTTACAGATGAAGTAAAAAATCAACTTGCATTGGTTGCAGACACTTTAATTGTAAACTGTAAGCTTAACAATCAAGCATCTGCAAATATCAATGAGTTTGCCCTCAAATGTATTAAAAATCCGTATGGGAACACATATAAAATTCTTCTACTCAAAGATGGGTTGCTGCTTGAGAGGATGTAAAAAATTAGTGTTAAAGTAGTAAAATAACAGTAAAAATCTACTAAAAAAACACTAATTTGGTAGTAAAACTGAAAATTAGTGTACAAGTAGTCTTTTTTTAGTCCTAAATTACTACTTTTTTAGTAGTGTTATAATTCTCATAAAATCTTTAATATCATCATTTTTGAAAGCAAACTTTCCACTAATGATGGCATATGAATAGGCTTTTTCAATATTATATTGAGGGAATTGAACTTTTAGTTCATCGAGTTTTTGTGTTACTTTGACTCTATCAACTTTTTTCTATTTAGCTTCATATATTTATCTATAATGAACCCCAAAAATCGAACCAATAAATTTTCAAATTTAATTTCAAAATGTTACAATTGAAATAGAAAATATAGGGATAAAAAAATGAGTAAAAAGAGAAAAAGTTATAGTGCAGATTTTAAAGCGAAATTGGTTCTTGAAGTTTTAGAGGGAGAGAAGACTATCAATGAGATAGCAAGTTCATATGAGGTTTTACCATCAAGCCTCAAACAGTGGAAAAAGCAGTTTTTAGATAATATGAGTCTTGCCTTTGATAAAAGTACAGTTGTTAAAGAGTATAAAGATCAAATTGAAGTTCTCCAAAAAGATAAAGATGCTATAGCAAAAAAACTTGGTGAGACAATAGTTGAAAAAGAGTTTCTTGAGGGAAAGCTCGTCAGCTTGGCATCCTCTAAAGAGAGAAAATCTATGATTGATCCCAAGCTTAATATCTCCCTTAACAAACAGTGCCAATTACTACAGGTTAGCAAGTCAACACTTTACTATACACCTGTCAAACCATTTAGCACAGCGCAAGATATTAGCGTGCTTGATGCTATTAATAATATCTACTCAGATTTTCCATCTTATGGATATAGGAGAATGACCAAACAACTCCAAAGAGATGGTTACAATGTAGGAAAGAAGTTTGTCAAAAAAGCAATGAAGTATATGGGTATAGAAGCCCTATATACGAAGCCTAAGATGACCACAGCCAATAAAGAACATTACAAGTATCCATATCTTTTAAAAGATTTTAGAGATTACGCAGGGAGAGTTGTAATTGAACAGGTTAATCAAGTTTGGAGTACTGATATCACCTATATAAAACTTGACACAGGCTTTGTATATCTTGCTGCAATCATTGATTGGCATAGTAAAAAAATACTCTCTTGGAGACTCTCAAACAGTATGGATATGACATTAGTAAAAACTGTTTTAAATGAAGCATTAGCACTCTATAGGGCACCAGAGATATTTAACACAAATCAAGGAAGTCAATACACCTCTAAAGAGCATACAAACATATTAGAAAAGCATCATATTAAAATCTCTATGGATGGTGTTGGCAGAGCAACTGACAATATTGCTATTGAGAGATTCTGGAGAACTATCAAGTATGAAGATGAGTATAAAAACATAAAAGCACTTCATAGAGCTATTGAAGGATATATCAACTCATACAATTCAAAAAGATTACATTCAGCAATTGGCTATAAAACACCAAATGAAGTTTACTATCAAGCTGATAATAATTTAGATGAAAAAGGAGTAAATCTGTTACAACCACTGGTATCATAGAAAGGTGAAATTAAAATATTTGGTTTAGTGGTCTTGATTTTGGGGTTCATTATAGTGTAGTAAATTTTATTAAAATACTAAAAATTTATGTGACTAAAACGCATACTATATGAACGATAGTGAATAGTGTTGTACGGTTTTTCTTAGGATATAAAATATGAAACTAATTTTTATAATGCTAAAATATCTTATGCAGTTTTTAATTTTACTTTTTTTACTGGTATTGGCAACATTGTTTTTAAATATGCATTTGGCTACAAGTTTTAT
>JAAXQB010000272.1 GCA_012329085.1 Methanosarcinales archaeon
AATTAAAGAACTGTATTGTATAGATAAAGAAATAAATTTAATTAATCTTATAGAAAATTGGGCAATTCCTAGTAATTTGTATTTTCTTACTAAACAACAAAAGAAATGTTTTAATATGGTGATGGATTGGGGATATAGCCAAAAATCACCCGTAAAGGAGGTTTATAATGAATTATAAAAGAATTTTAATTAACTCTTTTAATATTTTTATGGTGTTACTTATATTATTTATGTGTATTATAATCTATATATTATATGTTGAAATTACGCAGGAATATATTGGCTATGAAATGAGAACTTTATACGCCGATAATTAACGATAAACTATATATGTTTAAATATCAAATACAAAAGTATAAATACAATAAAAACATATATATTAATAACCATGTTTAAAAATAAGTTAAACAGGTTAAAAGATTTTATCTCAAAGAATGATAAGGCAAGCATGCAGGCTTCTGCTATTATATCGCTCGTAATAGCTCTTATTGTGCTTTCTATTATGATGCCGATAGCTTTATCTGAGTTTTTCCTTGCGAACACAACAGGCTGGGACGGTTCAACTGTAAGGCTCTGGGAGATTATACCAATTTTTGCAATAATTGGTATAGTCTTATCCGTTGTGGGTAGTGTGAAAGATAAATTTTAAAGATAAATTTTTTAGCAAAAGGTTAAAGGATGCGGATAATACCGCTCCTATTATTTTTATTTTAAAATGAAAACTTTAATTATAATCTCATCTTTTATATTGTTATTTATATTAATTGCTCCGATTTCAATAGATAGCATAAGAGAACTCCATACTGAACAAATAACCAGAGAGACACTAGTTACTAATGTCTCTCTTGGTTCAACAAATTTAGATACTTTTTTTATACCGCAAGGGCAGATAACAAACAGCTCTTTAACTTTTGCTGTGCAAGTGCATCCTATTTTAGATAATGCTTTTTTAGACATATATATTAATGATAATATAACTTTTAGCGGCAGAGTTTTTTCGGGTCAAATGGTATTAGTAAATTATAATGCTACAAGTGGTATTAATTCATTTAATGCTGTAGTAAACAACCCTTCGATAAATTTTACGAGCATGGATTTATTTTTAAAACATGAGGCAACAGTTGCAGGGTCAGATAAAGTAACACAATTATTATTTATTTTACAATTTATCGTATTATTAATAGGAATTTTATTTATAGTTAAAATATTTAAAAGTAAGGGGTTTTAAACTATGAAATATATTAAAATTGTAAATATATTAGTAATAATAATGATATTATCTACATTAATGTTAGATAATGTTAAAGCGTCATCTAATTATTACAGAGTAAATGTTGAGTTTGACACTGTTTCGACTGAAGCTTCCAGAATAGGAACTCCAGAATATTGTGTTTATATTAATATCAATGGTGCTCGTAGAATTACTGATATTATAAGTGTGCATAATTTTATGGTAAATCATAGTATAAATACAATGACATTAAATGGTGTAGATGGTTATATATGGGTTTATATTTTTCCTTATTGGGTAGATGTAACAAATGCAAGTTTTAGAATTTATATGCATAATACTTTACTTGTTTCTGGTCATGGTTTAGGAACTCATACTCTTAATCTCCCTTGTCCTTCGTTAGGATTTCCAATTCCTTATGAGCACGCTTTAAATTTCACGCTTGCTGCAGCTATGGCTATACCTACAATGACTATAGGCGTTGTAGATGATATTATGCTAATAATCGGCAAATATATAAATTGTGGTATTACAAAATTTGCTATTAGAGCAGTTCTTTCAAAATATGTCGCTAAAGGCGTAGCTGTAACAGTTGCTATAGCAGGAATTTCTTATTTATTTGCTGAATTTGCTGACGAGATTTATTACTCAATTTTTGCAACTATTCCAGAAGTTCACCCAGGGGATACTGTATTCCATGAATCAGAAATCCATCAAGTTATGGAGATTATTAAAACGCAATTTCCTGTATCGCATGTTGTGGCTTATTCTATAGAACAGAGTATAAGGGAGCAGGTAGACGCATACGGAATGATATTAATATCAGAGGTTATGACGATTGTAAGGCAAAAACATGAGGAGATTATCCATGATATATATAAAGAAACCCCTGGTTTTTTTCCTCAGGAGATTGTAGTAAACAAAGAACAAGTCCCAGAAGTTATGGAATTGATAGACGAATATTTCCCTGTTGAAATGCCAATTAGAAATATAATAGAACAAGAAATATATAGAAATATAGATAATAATGAATTTAATGAAATTCCATTTAGCGAAGTTATAGATATTATAGAAGAGGAACAGAATATATTTATTCCAGAAGTTCCAACTGAAACACCACAAGAACAACAGGAATATATAGACGGATTAATTGATAAAGTAATTTATGAAGATGTTTTTATTCCTATATCCGCAACACCGTTTATATTTGAAGGAATACCAGCAACTCCCACAGTTCCAAGAACTCCAAAAAGACCAAAAGAAAAAATACACACATTCCCATTTTATAGTATATTCGTTGACCCGCTTGCAGATGTAATTGGCATAACGCTTGCTCATCTATTTACGGCAATGATGATTATAGGGGCTATAATTTCAATAGGGGCTGCATGGGGTTCAATAGGAGCAATAATAGCAGGGTTTATAGGAACAATTACAACTGCTTACTTTGGGCTAACCAGTTGGCTGATTCCTGTTTTTTTAATCATGATATTAATAATATACGCAAACATTAGAATTAAAACGGGAGTTGGTAAAGAATGAATTATAATAAGCTAATTATATCTTTAATTCTATCTATATTAATATTTTCAAATATAGCTATTGTTGCTGGGCATAATAATACTACTGCTGATTATGGAATATTTGAGAATATATTTGGCGGTTGGGGTATGATAAATTGGGGGATATTTTTTATTATAATTTGTTTTATTGCATATATACGGCTGCCTGTTGCACATGCAAGCATATTTATATTAATATCCGCACTTTTGTTTATGTCGTTTCAAAAATTACCTTTATGGATTATGATAATATTTTCTTTAATCATAAGTTTTTTATTTTTTGAAGCAAATAACCCGAGAACGACATCAAAAGAAACTCAAAATACAATGATGGCTATATGTTTATTTATGGGGTTATCATCTATATTGGCGGGTATACAATTAGATACGCATGATATAGAATTTATAACATTCCCTGATTTATCAGAAGGGTTTATTGTAGCTGTTGCCTCGTCTGTTGCGTTTCTCGTTGAATTAATAGTCTTGCCATTTACAATATTTACATCAATTGCCGCATTGCATGGAATACCGCCAGCAATATTGTTAATTGCAAGTATATTATTAGTTCCAATTACTTATATTTTAATAGTTAGGGTCTTAAATTATGTGAGAGGGTTCGGATAATGGAGATAACGATAGCACAAGCACTGTTAATAATTGGGGGTATTGGATTATATATATATCATCCTTCTCTAATTACAGCCATATTTGGAATGATAACAATAATTTATATATTACCTATTATAATGGTAAGCCCATTTATTGCAATAGGATTTATATTATTATTTGTTATATATCTTTATGGCGTTGCCAGAGTAATATCTTTAAGAATAAAAAACGGAGGATAAAATGAGTTCAAAAGGTAATAGAGCTGCTCTATTAAGTTCGATTGGATTAAAGAATAAATATATTAAATGTCTTGTTGTAGATAATGAAAATAAAAGGATTGAGGGTATTGTAAACATTACAGAAGATGAACAATATTTTAAATTTAGAACAGGGACTTATACGGTTGATTTAAAAAACAGTTATATTTTAACGGGTAATATACGAATGCTTATATATAAATTAGATGATAGTATAAGTAAAGAAATGTTTAATGATACAGGCGGCGTTGTTCCATCTGAAATTATGCGGTTGTATGTTGAAAAAGCACAGCTTTTTAATTTGCTAAATAAAGACAATTCTGGCGAAATAGTTAAATATATAATTATAGGTGTACTGGTGTTGGGTGGTTTATATATGTTTGGAGGTGTATAATGAATAATATAAAAAATGATGAAAATTTTTTAAACTCTATACAGGATGATATACAAGAGACTGACCCTAAATATGAAACAATTTCGAAATTATTTGATGATAACTTAACAAAGATGACATCAGAGTTATCTTTTAATCAAATAAATTTATTTATAGTGTCGCAATCAATTGATGATTATACACGAAATAAAATGGGCTATAAAAAGAATACAACTATATCACTAACTGATAAAGTTTTAACACGGATGCTAAATTTAAATATCGTGATGGGTCGTAAGAGAGTTAGGGAATTTATAACCGCATTGCATAGAATTGATGAAAACAAAAAAGATTTAGGTGGAATGATAAAAGATAGAATATTATAAAAAATATATGGGTAAACATAAACAAATAAAAAAGGTTAAAGTTAAGAAGAAAAAAAGAAAACTTAAATCGCTTTGGGATGAGAATAAATGGTTAAAGTGGTAACATGATAACTGGAATAATAGGACTACTTGGGACAGGTAAGACACTAACGCTTATATTACAAGCTTATAAAGCATATTTAGAAAAAAAGATAATATTCACCAATATTGCAAGTTTAAAAATACGAAATATTTATATTAATGATATAATTCAGTTGGGTGCTATTGAGGAGGGTGTGGTGATATTTGATGAATTGCAACTGTTCGCTGATAGTCGCAGATGGTATACCGCACAGAATAAAGCCTTTAATAGCTTTTTATTTATGAGCAGAAAAAAAGGATTAGATTTTTATTATACAACTGCTTTAATGGAACATACAGATATACGAATTAGGGAATTAACTGACTATATTCTAAAACCATCTATTATAAAAGACAAAAATAATAAACCTGTCGCCCTTAAAATTATAAAATATTGTGCTGTTACAAATAAAAAAATAAATACAACGATAACCCGACTTGATAAACCTTTAAAGCCTTTTAATAGACATTTATATAAACTTTATAATACTAATGAAAATATGACTGGATATATGCAAGAACAAAACCTTTATAAAACTATATCTGATTATATTATTGAATAATATGCATTCTATCACAGATGATTTTTTAATTAATACTTATATTTCATTTGTTGGTATTTTTTTATTTACATGGGTACTGGTGCTATTGAATGCAAGCCACATACTACCCTATATTTATTTTTCTTTATTTATTTTTTATTTAGCGATATATTTATATAGGTTATTACATGAAAAACTAAATAGTTAATTATATAAGCATATAAACCCTTATAATAAGTATAGGAGGAATATTAAAAAACAATGA
>JAAXQB010000215.1 GCA_012329085.1 Methanosarcinales archaeon
ATCAACCAATTATTATGTTCATTTTCATAATAAAGCTTATACAGCATTACAAAATTATTTGAATAATAATTTTCATTCAAAAATATTTATTTTGGTGGATACAAACACAAAAAAACAATGTCTTCCTCACTTTTTAAATACATTTAAAAACAGTGTTGATTTTGAAATTATAGAGATTAATGCAGGTGAGGTTTATAAAAATATGGAAACCTGTGTCAACTTATGGAATAAACTTACCTATTTAGGTGCTGATCGCAAAAGTTTATTGATAAATTTAGGTGGTGGCGTTATTACTGATATGGGTGGTTTTGTTGCTTCAACATTTAAAAGAGGTATAAAATTTATAAATATACCTACAACTTTATTAAGCATGGTTGATGCTTCGGTTGGTGGTAAAACGGGTGTTGATTTAGGAGTTTTAAAAAACCAAATTGGGTTATTTAGTAATCCTGAAATGGTTTTAATTGATACTCAATATTTAACAACAGTTTCTGAAAGGGAAATGCGATCTGGCTTAGCCGAAATTATTAAGTATGGTTTTACCTTTGATGCAAAAATTTGGGATAAAATTAGAACAATGAATACCGCTGATTTTGAATTAATTAAAACTTTGGTTTATCATTCCATAGAAATTAAAAATAATGTTGTTCTCAAAGATCCTAAAGAAGAAAATTTAAGAAAAGCTTTAAATTTTGGGCATACTATTGGTCATGCAATAGAGTCTTATTTTTTAGAAAGTAAAAATAAAGAAACATTAACCCACGGAGAAGCTATTGCCATAGGAATGATTATTGAATTGTATTATTCATCTAAATTATTTGATTTCCCTATGCAATATACAGAAGAATTAAAGAATTTTGTTCATCATTTTTATGGGAAAATTGAAATTCAAAAATCAGATTTTACTCCCATTATTAATTTAATGCAATTTGACAAAAAAAATGTGAGCGGAAAAGTAAATTTCGTATTACTAAGTCAAATGGAAAAGTGTGAAATAGATGTACAAATTAAAGATGATTTATTGATTGAAGGTTTACAATATTATTCAAATTAAGACTTTCTTACCAATTTATATAATTTTTCATACTTAGGCAATATTTTATCAATAGAAAACTCTTGAGCAAATGCATAAGCTCTATCTTTAAAATCTTCTAAGCGCTGTTCATTATCCAAAATATGAATTGCATTTTTTGCCATGTCATCTACATCACCTACTTCACTTAAAAAACCTGTTTTACTTTGTAAATTTACTTCGGGTAGACCACCTGTATTGGTAGAAATTACTGGAGTTCTTGCTGCCATTGCCTCTAAAGCTGCCAAACCAAAACTCTCCGTTTCTGATGGCAATAAAAACAAATCCGTAAAACATAAAATTTTTCTTACCTCATCACTATTACCTAAAAATATAATTTCCTCTTTAATTCCTAGTTTTTTAGCTAAAACACTAGCTTTTTCTTTATCAGGTCCATCTCCTACCATCAATAGTTTACAAGGAATTTTATTTTGAATTTTATGGAATGTTTTTATCACATCTAAAACTCTTTTCACTGGCCTAAAATTACTAACATGCGTAATAATTTTCTCCTCTTTACTAGCCAGAGTTTCTCTTAAACAATCTTCATCTTTCCAGTTTTTTTGTTTTTCAAAATCTATAAAGTTATAAATTACTTCAATTTTGTTATAAATTGTAAAAAGCCGTAAAGTATCACTGCGTAGGTTTTCAGAAACTGTTGTAACCATATCGGAATTGTTTATACTAAATTCAACCGCAGCTTTATAAACTGGATGGCTGCCAACCAAAGTGATATCGGTACCGTGTAAAGTAGTAACAACTGGAATTTCAATACCTTTTTGTTTTAACATTTGCTTTGCCATATAAGCCGCATAAGCGTGCGGAATAGCATAATGTACATGCAAAATTTCTAATTCATATTTTTCAATAACTTGCACTAATTTACTTGACAGTGCAAGCTCATAAGGTTGATAACGAAACAATGGGTAATTTTCAATAAAGACTTCATGAAAATGTAAATTTGGGTTTAAAAAATTTAATTTTACGGGTTGATGAGAAGTTATAAAATGTACTTCATATCCTTTAAGTGACAATGCCATACCTAACTCGGTTGCTAAAACTCCACTACCACCATAAGTTGGGTAACAAACTATTCCTATTTTCATGTGTTAATATTTATTATTTTTCAACGGTCACATGCTATTCGCCAATAATCACTTCCTTGAGTGATAAACTTTTTAGCATGCTCGGTTCATTATTATATTATTATTTTAATTGGTAAAAAGACGTTAATTAAATATAAACTTACTGATTAAGGTAATTTCTATTAAATTTTTAAGTATTCTTTATTTTAGAGGCTTTAAAAAATATTATAGATTAGTTGTAAATTTGTATCCTGTAAAAATAAAATATTCTATGGAATTTGAATCATTTTTATCATTAATATCAAAGTTAGATCAAAAAAAACTTGGAGGCCTGAACTCACATTTAAAAATGATTCCTAAAGAAAGAAAACTATTTAGTCAGCAAAATATTAATAAAATGCAACCTCGAAAAGCTGCTGTTTTAGTACTTTTTTATCCTAAAAATAAGAATAAGACTTATTTTTTATTAACTTTAAGGGCAAATTACAAGGGCACACATGCTTCTCAAATTAGTTTTCCTGGTGGTAAGTTTGAAAAAATAGATCAAAATTTAAAGAGTACTGCGCTACGCGAAACTTTTGAAGAGGTTGGTATAAATAGTGAAGATGTTATTATCAAAAAACAAATGACTGATACTTTTATACCTCCAAGTAATTTTTTAGTAAGTCCGTTTTTCGGACTTCTAAATAAAACACCAACTTTTAAACCAAATCATGAAGTTGATCAAATAATAGAGGTTAAATTAGCCGATTTACTAAACAACAATACAATAACAACAAAAAAACTATCAACAAGCTATATGAATAATATGGATGTACCTTGCTTTAAATTAAACAATTATATAGTTTGGGGTGCAACTGCAATGATTTTAAGTGAAATTAAAGACTTACTTGAATCATTATAAGCATTTATTTTTTTATGTTTGTTGTGCTAAAAATTAAAAATGGGATTATTTCAACGCGATATTTTTGGAAATAATTTATTTCTTAAAAAAACTTTAATAAGATTATTAGGGCTGTTTTCTCATAGAAGGTATCGAGGCTTTAATGAATTACAAATAGAAGGGTCTGAAATTCTTAGAGATTTACCTAATAGTAATGTTTTATTTGTTGCAAATCACCAAACCTATTTTGCAGATGTAGCTGCTATGCTTCATGTTTTTAATGCTGCCCTTAGTGGTAGAGTTGATAATATTAAAGATATTGGGTATTTATGGCAACCAAAAATGAATATTTACTTTGTTGCTGCTAAAGAAACCATGCGTTCTGGGTTATTACCAAAAATAATGGCTTATGGCGGTGCTATTTCAATTCAAAGAACTTGGAGAGAAAAAGGGCAGGATATAAATAAAAAAGTAAAACTATCGGATGTTACAAACATTAGTAAAGCTTTACAAGATGGTTGGGTTATTACTTTTCCGCAAGGAACCACAACACCGTTTAAACCTATTAGAAGAGGTACAGCACATATTATTCGTGAAAACAAACCTACCGTCATCCCAATAGTTATTGATGGTTTTAGGCGGTCTTTTGATAAAAAAGGGCTGATGATTAAAAAAAGAGGCGTACTACAATCAATGGTAATTAAAAAGCCTCTTGAAATTGATTACGAAAATGATACCGTAAAAGATATTGTCGAAAAAATTGAATTTGCTATTGAGCAACATCCTACATTTTTAAAAGTTACTCCTGTTGAGGAATATGATAAAAGTGAAAAAGAACTCAATAAAAAAAGAGAGTTTTGGGATATGTACTAAAATAAAAAAGCAGCTTCAAATTATGAAACTGCTTTTTTATTTTAGAGATGCCCTTAAGCCAACCAAGCTTTAAGCATCCAAATAGTTTTTTCTTGTTCAGTAATAAAATCACTCATCATTGAGTTTGTACCTTCATCATTTGCATCATCAGATTGATCTAAAATATCTCTTTCTATTTTTAATAATTCTGATAAAGAACTCACTATCAATGCGACAGCTTCTGTATCTTTTGAAATATTTTTTCCTACAGAAACTCTTGCCAATGCAGTATATTCACTAAATGTATGCAAAGGTGTGCCTTCTAAAGTTAAAATACGCTCGGCAATCATATCTATTTTTTCTTGAGAATCGGTATACAACTCTTCAAATTTAACATGTAATTCAAAAAACGATTTCCCTTTAATATTCCAATGTAAACCTCTTAAGTTTTGGTAATACACTTGAAAATTTGCTAATAATTCGTTTAAACTAATATTTAAACCATTTACTTTTTCTTTATTTAATCCTAAAATTGTTGTACTCATAATTATTGATTTTTATTTCTATACAAATTTACTGAAATTTAATAGCTTGCAACAATAAGTTACATCGATAGTTTTAATATCTTTATCAAAAATATTTATACTTATGACGATTACACAATTAAAATATGTTTTGGCTGTAGCCGAATATAGAAATTTTACATTAGCTGCCGAACATAGTTTTGTAACACAGCCTACTTTATCTATGCAAATTCAAAAATTAGAAGATGAACTGGATGTTATTATATTTAATAGAAAAAAGAAACCAATAGAATTAACTCTTATTGGCGAAAAAATAATTGACCAAGCAAAACTAATTGTAAATGAAAGCAATAGAATTAATGATATTGTTGATCAACAAAAAGGGTTTATTGGTGGTGAATTTAAGCTAGGTATTATTCCTACAATTATGCCAACTTTACTGCCGTTTTTTTTAAAATCATTTATTAAAAAATACCCTAAAGTCAAATTAATTATTGAAGAACTATCTACCGAAGAAATTATTAAAAAACTAAATGATGGACATTTAGATGTTGCTATCGCTGCTACACCTTTAGAAAGTGAGACCATTAAAGAACGCCCGCTATATTATGAACCTTTTGTTGGTTTTGTTTCATCTAACCATCGTTTATTTAATAATGATTATATATCTGAAGGTGATTTAGATGTAGATGATATATTACTCTTAGAAGATGGTCATTGTTTTAAAAACAGTGTTTTGAATTTATGTAAAAGTTCAATTAATCAAGAAAAGCTTCATTTTCATTTAGAAAGCGGAAGCATTGATACTTTAATAAAACTTTCAAAAGAGGGTTTGGGCATGACATTAATACCCTATTTACACACTTTAGACCTTGCTGAACAAGATAAAAAATATTTAAAACAATTTAATAATACTGTACCTGCACGTGAAGTAAGTTTGATTTATCATAAATCACAATTAAAAATGCAATTAATTGAAGCTTTAAAAAACACGATAGATGGTGTAATTAGAGGAGCTATTTCATTTCATGATGTAAAAATAATTAGCCCACTTTATAAAAATAAAGCATAAAAAATGGAGTTAAAATAACTCCATTTAATTTTTTATCACTGCTAAACAAGCATATAGCTCTGGTTTATTTGCAGTATATTTTAATAACCAAATTCTTAATTCTTCTACTTCAAAAGGTAACAATCGTTTTATTGATTTTTCTAATTCTTTACAAAACAAATCAGCATCAAAACTAACTTTTTTAAGAATCGTTTTAGTGTAATCAAATATTGCTCTGGCCATATATTATATTTTAATAGATAATTAGAACGAAAACTTTATTTACATATTACAACCTTTTTAATAAAATAGCCCATTTTGTTAAAAAGTATAAATAAAAAACTTTTAACTAAGCTGTCAATTTTTCAATTTTACTTAGTAAATTTGAAGTTTTCGATTTTAAATCAGCATTTAAGGTTTGAAAATGTTTCTTTTTATTTTCAACACTATTATCGTTAATTTTTACAATTAAAGCATCAAAAGTATCTATCGCTTCATCTATAATTTTATCTGCTTTAGCAGAAGTTTTATCATCACTAGTTAATTGACATATATAACATTCTTCAATTATATCAGACAAAACATTATTAATTTCTTTTTTAAAGTTTTTTACACTTGCCATTTTTATTATTTTAAATTTCGTTGCAAAAATAAGCTATTTTAATTGAATATTTTTTTAAAGTTATCTTAAAAATTTAGAAGTGCATTTTGATAAGCTTCTACAAATTTACCTACATGATAACCATCTACCAAAGCATGATTAACAGCTATTGCTACAGGCATTTGTAATTTATTATTTTTTTTTATAAATTTTCCGAATGCCAATTTAGGCACAGACTCTTTGCTTACACCAAAAACAGGCTCTTTTTGTGCCGAAAAATTAAACCAATGCATAGCCGAACAATAAATGCAATCATCTATGCTATCTTTTGGAAAAAGACTATTGGTATTTAAAATTCTATTTTTTTCTAACTCAAAATTTTTATTAAACTGCTCAAAATTATCATCAAAATGAATAAATGAAAAACCAAAAGTATTGTCTGCTCTTAAAATTGTTGCCGAAGCATGAATTACATCATGAATAACTACTTTATCATCTCTTATTCTATATTTAAAATTTTCAACGCTATTTAGTGCTTTCATACAAGCGTGCAAATAAAGTGCAAAAAACGATAATTTATTGGCTTTAGCGTAACTATAAATGTTCGTTACATCAAAATCGATTGTAACCGAAAAATATGGATCGTCAAACTGATTAAAAAAATGAAAATGCTCTTTTCTATTCCAATTTTCAATATCTAAAAACTTCATTTTTTATAAATATTTTAAAATTTCGTTCAATTTTTTTACCGTTCTATATTCATCC
>JAAXQB010000110.1 GCA_012329085.1 Methanosarcinales archaeon
ATAAATGATTTCGATATAGAAAACAAGAGGATTCTAGTGCGCATAGATATAAATGTTCCAATGGATTTAAATGGAAACATACTTGATGACATACGAATTAAAAGCTATGTCCCAACATTTGAATCTCTAAAAAATGCGAAAATTGTATTGCTTGCACACCAAAGCCGACCTGGAAAATGTGATTTTACCACAATGAAATCACATGCAGAACGAATAACAAAATATATTGGTCGAAAAGTGCAATACATTGATGATATATTTGGAAGCCATGCAATAAAAAAAATACAATCCATGAAGAAAGGCGATGTGCTCCTTCTTGAAAATGTTAGATTTTATTCTGAAGAGAGTCTAAAAAGAAGCGGAAAAGAGCATGCAAATACTCATATGGTGCAATCATTAGCACCTCTTTTTGATTTGTATTTGAATGATGCATTTGCTGTATCTCATAGGTCTCAATTATCAATACTAGGATTTCCAGAAGTTATTCCATGTGGTATGGGTAAATTAATGGAACGGGAAATTATAGCACTTGATAAAGGAATGAGTGGTAAAGAACACCCATGCATATTTGTGATTGGAGGAATAAAAATTGATGATTCATTGAATGTTGTAGAAAATGTTTTAATGAATGGTTATGCAGATAAAATATTATTTACAGGAGTTGTTGGAAATGTAGTTTTAAAAGCCGCTGGTTTTGAAATTGGAACTGTAAATCTTGATTTTATAAAATCACAAGGATATATTAAAGAAATAGAACGAGCAAAAACAATTATTGATCGATTTGAAGATAAAATAGAAATGCCTATTGATGTTGCATTAAATGATAATGGTGCACGAATCGATGTTGATTTATCCACTATTAAAAAAGATTGCCTTCCTATTAATGATATAGGGCTAGAGACGATTGTTTCATTCTCAAATGAAATTAAAAAGTCTAAAACTGTAATATTAAATGGTCCAGCAGGTGTATTTGAATTAGAACCTTTTTCACTTGGAACACATGAAATAATAAAAGCTGCTACGCACTCTGAATTTTCTATTGTAGGAGGGGGACATATTTCAGCAGAAGTTAGGCGAATGAACTTTGAAGATAAATTTTTTCATGTAAGTACAGGAGGGGGGGCATGTATTTCATATCTTGCAGGTGAAAAACTTGTGGGCATTGAATCACTCCGCCGAGATACAAACATATAATCGAGATAACGCTTATTCTAATTCCAAGAATGAATAAACGATTATTCGTTCCGAATGGGCTATTTAAAAAGAGGTAAAATGATAACTGAAGATGAAGGCACAAAAGCTGTACATTTAGCAAGAAATATAATTGAAACTTTTTTGACACAAGGAAATATTAGTAATTTATACCAAGATTTACCACCTGTTTTTGAAGAAAAAATGGGAGTGTTTGTAACACTTACATATAATAGAGCTCTTAGAGGATGCATCGGTCGTCCATATCCAGATATTCCTTTAAAAAATGCAATTGTAAATTCCGCAATTTCTGCAGCAATAGACGATTTTCGATTTAAACCAGTTCAAATTTCTGAGATGAAGGGTATTATTGTAGAAGTGACAATACTTTCAAAGCCTGAACTTCTTGAAATGTTACCAAAAAATATACCACTTATGATTGAAATTGGAAAACATGGGTTACTTATAAAAGAGGGCAAGTATCAAGGATTGTTACTTCCACAAGTTGCAACTGAAAATAAATTGGGCGTTACAGATTTTTTAATTCACACTTGTATGAAGGCAGGACTTAAAGCTGATGCGTGGTTAAAAGGTGCAGAAGTTTATCGTTTTGAAGGGCAAGTATTCAAAGAAAGGGTGCCAAATGGGACAGTTTATATTGAAAAGTTTGAATGAATGTAAATAAAAATAAATCGCAATGGATTGGAATTGGGTGAAATGGTATAAATGGATTTATTTAAAAAAATTTTAAAAGCATATTCGAAACGAATGTGCGTTGGAGAAAACCGAAGGTTTTCGACAGTATATTCAAAACTAATAGGTGGACAAAAAAATATTGATATAGAATTACTTAAAAAACGCAATCTTGAACTTGAAGAAAATATAAAAAAATTAAGTATTCAACTTGAAAAAAGTAAAAAAAATGTAAAAAATTTAACATCTAAAAGACAAGAAGTTGAAGAACAGATTAATAGTGCAAATATTAAAATAAAAACACTTGAACTTGAAAAAGTCAAAGAAGAACACACCCCATCAATTTCATTTACATTTAAAGAATCAATACCTTTTCGTTTAATAAAAGATTATCTTTTTAAAATCCAATCTATAAAATCAAATGAAGAGTCATTATTAACTATATATGTTCCAGAAAAAAACACAATAAATTCTATTTGTGAATTAAAAGATGCGATAAATCTAATTGATGAAAAAAGCCAATATTTATTGAAAGATTTTAATTCAAATACGGGATTTGTATTTTTTTATGACTTAGAACAAATGATATGTGAACTTTTCATACCACCAATTCCAATAACTACGACATTTTATTGTAGGGAAACATCCTTTAAAGTGGATATAATACAAGATGTGCTTAAATCTCATAGAAAATTGTGTATAATTGTACTTAAAAGAGGTGATTCATTTGTTGGAATTACATCAGACAATGAAACTTTTGATTTGCATAAAATAATAAAAAGTACTGTAAAATCAAAGCATACCAAAGGTGGATTTAGTCAAAGGAGATTTGAGCGATTAAGAGAAGAAGATATAAATCATCATATCCAAAAAGTACAGAGTGTATGTTGTGATTTTTTAGAGAATGAGTTAGACATAGATTATATTATTTCAGGCGGGGATATTCAACTTACGGAATATATGTTAAATGATATGAAAATTGATATTCCTATTATAAATACAAATATTGAAGTTAAGGTTGAAAAGAATAATATAAATGACCTATTAAAAAGTACATTAAGTGGAATACGATATAAAAAATAGAGTGAAAAAAATAAAACATAAATATATGGCAAAAAATAAAAAATCAAAAGTTTTTTCAAATGCTCGTTCGTCTCGAACAAGCAATCAAAAAGATAAATATTATTGGCGTGCAAAATCGGAAGGTTATCGATCGCGTGCATCATATAAACTTATTCAAATAAATGATAAGTATAATGTAATTAAAAAACGAAGCATAGTAGTAGATCTTGGGGCGGCACCGGGTGGTTGGCTTCAAATTGCACGCAATTTATCTGATGAAAAGGTGATTGGTGTAGATTTATGTAAAATCGCACTATTGGATAATGTTGAAACTATTCGGGGAGATATTACGGCAGATGTGACAATTCAAAAGATAATGAAAAAGACAAATGATAAAAATGTAGATGTTGTAATATGTGATGCGGCACCATCTTTATCTGGAAATTGGAGTCTCGATCATGCACGATCAATTGATCTTTCAAAATCTGCACTTTCTTGTGCAAAGAAGATATTAAAGCCCGGGGGGGATTTCGTTGTGAAAGTATTTCAAGGAGATATGTTTAAAAGTATAATGGATGAAATAAGATTGGATTTTGAATTTGTTCGTGCATTTACACCAAGAGCGTCAAGGAGTCAGAGTGCGGAAATTTATGTAATTGGTAAGAGGTTTAAATTGTGAGATAACACTTGTTTGTTCCAAACAAGCTGTCGAAAACCTTTGGTTTTCTCCAACGCTTGTTCATTCTGAACAAGCTATTGAAAATTTATCTTAGTATATAATAAAACGCTCGTTCTCTTTAAGAGCTCGTGATTGAACGCTTTTGAAGCGTTAACGATCTTTACAAATTAGACATTACAAAAAAATAAAAATCAAAGAATTGATAGAACGGACCTTTTTTGAAATGAAAAAAAATATTTTTAATGATTTTTTTTAAATCTATGATTTTATTATAACTCTATTTTAAGCCCAAGTCATAAGTCAAGTTAAATTAATTACTGATATTACGATACTTAAAGTCTTTGAAGTTCAGCAAAACTTGAGCTTAAAAGCATGATGATAAAGTTTATACACTAAAGCAAAATGATTTAAAGATTTTATCATGACTGATTGTCTTATCTAAAAAATTTGTAAGGCATGCGTTGTTGTTGTTAACCAAAAAAGCTAAAAGAAAAATCTGTATATAATTCTAATAAATTTTTATCTATAATTTTTTTAAATATCTTCTAATAAACTATAAAAATATTAGCGTAATTATAATCTATTCAATGCTTAACATCAGTTAATAAACCAAATACATACAAAAATTAAAACTAACTAAAAATTAAGTTTTAATTGTATGCAGGTAGAGTGAAACAAATTTTACAACCATTTCCTAATTCAGATTCTACCCACACCTTTCCACCATGTACTTCTACTGTTTTTTTAACAATTGCAAGTCCCATTCCAGACCCTATTTCATTATTTTCTGGTTTATAAAATAAACCGAAAATTTTTTTATGTTGGGTTTTATCAATTCCAATTCCATTATCTTTTACAAAAAATACACAATCTCCATTAATGTCAATTAAATACCCAATCTCTATTTCTGGATTTTTTACTTCACAAGTGTATTTTATACTATTATCAATTAATTGCACAAGCATATCAATCATCAATTTATTATCCACATAAACTTTTGGTAAATTCTGTGCAACATTGATTTTAACCTTATTTACATTTATAATATCTGTTAATTGTTGAAGTGCACTTTCTACAAGTTTATTAAAAAAAATGGTATTAAATTTTGCAACCCTCTCAATTCGTAATAAATCATTTGTATTTGATAAAAGAACATTTACTTGTTTTGAATTTTTTTCTATAATGGATAAATATTCCATTTGATGTTCTTTTACACCATTTAACATATCTTGTTTCAACATATTGGTAAAACTGATTATAGATATGATTGGAGTTTTAAGATCGTGTGACACTACTTGTGCAATACTTTCAATTTCTTTTTTCTTTATTGATATACTTCTCTCCATATGTTTAAATTTTGTCACATCTTTTAATATAACTATCACAGAATAAACAACATTTTTAAAATTTAAAATAGGTTTCAATGTTATATAAAAATAACTTCTCGTTCTTTGGTCAAAATATTTACAATCAATGGCAATACCAGTACATAATACTTTTTTTATTTGTTTTCCAATATTTTTATTATCTATTTCATTATCCATATTTCCATATTTCATTCCAATTATTTCTTTTCGAGTTAATCCATTAAATCTGATGATACATTCAGTATTTATATATTTGTATTTGTAATTCATATCTATGACATAAATTGAATCTTGTATAGACTCAATTAATGAATTGTATTCATTTTGAATTTCTGAAGCTTTTTTTTCATTTTTCTTAAATTCAGTCATATCAATGAAGACTCCTATTGCACCTACTATTTTCTCATTTTCATCCTTTATAGTTGAACAAGATATATCGTAATATTTATGCATAAATTTAGTTTTAACAGATATATTTTTATGCATTATTTCTTTTCCATCTAATGCAGAATCTACATATTCAAAATTAACACAATTTCTAACAATTTCTCGATTTTTTTTCCCTATGATTGCATCGGAATTTTTGAATCCACATAATGATGCCATAGATCTATTGGCATATCTTATTCTATTGGACTTTTTATCAATATATATAATAGATATGGGGTGTGGAATAGAATTTACCATATTAGATATAAAATTTTGTTTCTGTCTATCATTTAGTTGTATATTATTAAACATTTTTGCAAGCATTCCAATTTCATTATTATTTTTTGAATGTATTGTATTATTCAAATCTCCATTTGAAATTTTTCTTGCAGCATCAGTCAATTCAAGAATGGGAGTTGTAGTTTTATGTATAAATATAATCGAAAATATAAAAAACAATCCTGTATTAATCAATATAATTAAAAATGCATGCAATGCGATACGGTCTGAAAGATTGTCAAAAGATGTTAAATCATATGCAATGCCATGTATTGCCACAATTTTTCCATCATCATTTTGGCTATAAATAAATAAATATCTATACGGTATATACTCATTTGGATTGCTTTGTTTATTTAGATAGACCCTATCAAATGTATATATAATATTATTTTTTTCAGAAGGATTTGGAATATTTTGCAATATAGTATCAGGTATTTTTGGTGGATTTATAAAAATAGACTCCATTAATTCACCAGATGGCGCATGAGTTGCAAATTTTATTCCTGATGCAGCATTAATCCTATCAAATAACTGTTCGTTATTATTCATAATTGTAATAAGTGTTAAAACTCCAAGTTGTTTGCCTTTATTGTTTATTATTGGTTTATTTATTGTAAGTCCCATAAAGGATGAAAAATTATAGGTTCCTATAAAGTTTGTACATATGTTTTCATTTATAAATGCACAATCATAAATAACCAATCTTGCATCAGAAATACCATTTGATGCAAGTTCAAATCCTACATCAAAAGCATTGGAGGGGGATATATCGCTATTCACATTCAAAGGATGGGCAAATACTATGTTTCCTTCATTATTAGTAATAACTATAATTTGATTTGTTATAATCTTCCTATTTTCTGATGTTGTTGAATTTAATTCTTGTATGTATGCAATATAATTAGTTATGGCTTGATAATCTTTTTTTTCTAATAAAGGGGCAATTGCTATTGTAAAAAGTGAAGCTTCATCTGTTAAATAATTAACAATTAAATCAAATGTAGAATCTATTGTTGATATTGATTCGATATGATTTTCTTCAATTTGATACTCTATGGATGATATTGCTATGGAGTGCATGGAATATCCAATAATAGAAATTAAAAATAAGGAGAGTACTAATATAGTTAAAATCAATCTTTTTTTTAAACTTAAATTATCAAGTTGTTGAATTAATTGTTTCATATTTTTAATAGCTCGTTCGGAACGCTCTGGGCGTTTGCTCATGATTGAACGATATGTGCGATTGAGAAAATTTTTGACAGCTCATGATTGAACAAATGAGCATTATCTCATTCATATTTGCTATCTATAAATATCATAACTTCAAAGAAGTTAAAGATACCAAAACTTTAAATGAATTGTAATTTGTTTTACATTTAAAATGTGTATGAGGCATTGATATTTATGTATAAATGTTTAATATCGAGAAATTTGAAATTTCTCTCAGTATATAATTTTACAAATTAGACACTATAAAAAAATCTTTAAATTTTTTTATTAAATATGATGGGTAAAAATTCGCAATTTTTTTCATAATATATATATTATTATTATATCTATTTATATTTTCCGTTTTTAACTAATTTATTGAAATAATCTTAAATAAATCGAATAAATATTGTATGACATTCTATATTTTAGAAATTATTAGATATCACAACTTTAATATACTTTAAATTCATATATAGAGGTATCAATGATATATAGAAAATTTATATGCAAAAATAAAACAATTTTCGAGATAACGCTCATTTGTTCAATCATGAGCAAACGCTCATTCATTCTGAATGTGCTATAGAAAATGTAGCATATAACTTTAACATTTATTGATGTATTGATACGATTTATCTAAAATAATAAATTATGAATAATAAAAGTGTATTGATTGTAGATAAATCTACATTTGTTCGAATCATGATCTCCACGCTATTAAAAAATGTTGGATGCATGGTTATTGGTACTGCAGATAATGTAGAAGATGCAATAAATAAATATATGGACTATGAACCAGATATTACATTTATAGATATTGATTTGAATGGGTTTGATGGTATAGATCTTACTCGCAGAATAAAAAAGATCAATCCATTTGCTATTGTTATTGTATTTGTACCTAAATCTGAAGATACATCTGAATTAGTGGTTGAATCAATTCGTGCAGGCGCAACTGGATATATTAATAAGCCAATATCAAAAAAATCAATACAAAATCAGATAAATTGATGTCAATAAATTAATTGTGTGGATTGTCTGTCTAACGAGAAAAAAAGAACTTTTTCTGAGTATATAATTTTATAAATTATATATAACGCCCATTCTTTTTCAGAAACACATTAATGCTCGTTCATTCTTAAGCGAACTCTCAAAGAAAATGTGAGTTTAATGTGCTAATTAAAAAGTTCCAACTAAATTACACAATTTTATTCAATTATATCATATTAAGCTCCCATCATCTTTCAAATATATGCCCATTTATAGATGGAGTGAATTTTAAATATGTATTTGCATACATTTTTAAAGAATCTATGCCTTATAGAACTGCATACAACAAAAATTAAATTAATGGTAAAAAATAATGAATATATTAATTGTAGAAGACCTTTATGAACATGTGCTTATTATAAAAAATGCTTTAAAGCGGTTAAATACTAAAAATCAAGTTTTTGTAGTCATGGATGGCGAAGAAGCAATTGATTTTCTTTTTAATCAAGGTAAATATGAATCTATAGAAAAAGCTCCAAAGCCTGATATTATTTTACTTGATCTTAATCTTCCTAAATTTAATGGATTGGAAGTACTTGAAAAAATAAAAAATGATATTGGTTTAAAAGATATTCCTGTGGTAATTCTTACTTCCTCTAAAAAAGATGATGATATACTCGAAGCATATGAATTAGGTGCCAAAAGTTATATTCAAAAATCATTATTCATTGAAAGCGATACCAATAAAATAGAAAAGCTTTTTGATACTATTTTTTATGACGGTATAGCACAGTAAATTAGAATCATTTATCATATTATTTATTTTAACAATTTTTATAGTGACGAGATCTTATGACAGAACAAAAAACAAATGGAAAAATATTAAAAATATTAGTTGTGGAAGATCTTTTTGAGCATATGCTTATAATAAAAAATGCTTTAAAAAAATCAAATATTGAAAATCAAGTTTTTGCAGCCATGGATGGCAAAGAAGCAATTGATTTTCTTTTTAATCAAGGTAAATACGAATCTATAGAAAAAGCTCCAAAGCCTGATATTATTTTACTTGATCTTAAACTTCCTAAATTTAATGGACTAGAAGTACTTGAAAAAATAAAAGATGATAGCAAATTGAGGGAAATACCTGTGGTAATCTTAACTTCTTCTAAAAAGGATGAAGATATTGTTAAAACACATGAACTAGGTGCTAAGAGTTACATTCAAAAATCAATATTTATTGAAAGTGATACCAATAAAATAGAAAAGCTTTTTGATGCTATTTTTTCTATGGCATGATTGATAACTAAATTAAAAGCAAATAACGAGATAACGCTCATTCGTTCAATCATGAGTTATCAGAAATTTTATAGAACCTATTTATTTTTGAGAAATATGCATTTATAAATTATATATTACGATAAAATGAAAATTTATTTTAATACATAATACGATAAATTAGAAATTTTTTTAATATATATAAATTGGGTACTAACAATAGTTTATTCAATCACGAGCAAGCACTCGTTTGTTTCAAATGAGTTATTAAAAATCTTAAACAAATGGTAATATTTAATCTATCGTGTGTTCGATTTATTGGATTTCAAAAGAGTGTGATTTTCTTGTTATATCGATTATTTATTTTTTGATTTTTTTTAAATTGAAAGTTTGACACGAATAGGAAACATTTTTCAATTTTATATGCCAGTATATTCTAATAAACTTCTATTGTTGAGCAATTATATTTAAAATTTTGAGTATCTATATCATTTTTCGAGAAATTGGAAATTTCTCTCAGTATATAATTTTATAAATTATATACTATAAAAAAATTGTATTAATTGTATAATTTTATAATCATATATTAACACTTGCTCCATGCGAGCTACAAGAAATTAAAAAGTTCTTTGAATATATAATTTTACAAGTTATATATAATTAAAAATAAGACAATATTATGTATAAATTCAAAACGACATAGATTAAAAATATGTAGTTATTTCATCTCATTTTGAAACATATTTTTGAGAAATTGGAAAAATCTCTAACTTATTAACTGATGTTACGCATTGAATAAAATAATCTAAAAATCATCTATATATTTAGAAAACCAAAGATGCATTACAATTTTATGTGTTCAATGTCTGTAAAATTCAAAAGATTTTAGAAGTTTTTAAAAACATGCAAATAAAAATTAAAAATTAAATCTTAGATATGTGTTTAGTCACCACATTTTATCATCAATAACTTTAAATTATACTTAAATTTAAATTATGAATTAATTTGTAAAAATATCCATAATTGGGTATGTGGATGATATTTATTTTAATGGGCTAAACATATATGATTTTATTAAATTATAAATCTTCTTATATGATATTAAACATCATTAGATCCATCCACTAATAATCGTATTTCCAAATACAATATTATTTACTGAATTTACAATATCAAGTCCTGCAAACCTATTGCGTATCAACATGTTGTGTGTCACTTCATTATTATTGGAACTTAAAAGGAAAATTCCCATAACATTCTCAACGCAGTTGTTGGTTGATATTACATTATTATTTGAATTGGTAAGTATAATCCCTCTATCATTATCTGAAGCATTGTTTCCAATTATAGAATTTGCATTGGATCTTTCAATTGAAATTCCTGCATTCCAGTTATCAACTGCATTATTATTTGTTAAAACATTACTGTTTGAATTTGAAAGATAAATTCCAAATCGATTATCTGAAACAAAATTGTTTGCAATTGTGTTATTTCTTGCATTTGAAATATGCACTCCGTATTGATTGTCAAATACTTCATTGTTAGATATGATTCCATAATTTGCATTTGTAAATATGCCGGATGTGCCCCATCCCCATGCACCTTCGATACCAAGCCCATTTATGGCAACTCCATCTGACATAATTTCAAAAACATGGTCGTTTGAGTTTAATGCCACAACGATTGTATCTCGTGGTCCAGTTTTAGATTGAATCGTCAATGGTTTATTTACATTTACATTTTCAAAATAGTATCCAGGGCGTATTAAAATTGTATCCCCTGATGATGCTGCATTCACTGCTTGCTGAATTGAGGTAAAGTCTCCTCTAAATGTATTATCTACAATCCATGTTCTTGGAGTTGCGGTTGTTGCACTTACCATTGGCATAGTAAGTAATGAAATGAGGGTTATTGTGATTAGTCCTATAAGTACTGCATTTTTTAAATTAAATTTACTGTTCATTTGTTTTGTAATCATGACCTATCTCCTTTTGATTGATTATTATGATTTTTTATAGTTCGTTTGGAACAAACGAGCGTTTACTCATTCAGAATGAATGAGCGTTAGTATATAATTTGTAAAGTTCATTTTTTATTATAGAATGAACGATTATTATATATTCAAAGAAATTTTTAAGTTCTTGATTAAGCAAAAATTTATATGATTTTTCATATAGATTTTGATATGTTTTAAATTATATTATCCAATTTCCTTATTTTTATCACCTTCTTTAAAATGTATAAATTATAGTTCACGCTATACAACACATGCACATATGGCATGCGTTATAATTCTATATAGGATGGAAGAACTATAATAATTATCGTTGGAATACAAGTTCCAGAAAATGGAATATATTCTAAAAAATGGAATATTATAGAAAATATTAAATACAATTAAAATTTTAAAATTATGATGTACATACAATTGTTACAATCATAAAAACTTAAAATTTATATGAAATTTTTTAGAGAACTGAATTAAATTTTTATAAAATTAAATTGTTATAGGTGCCATGATCGAATTAAAAACTTCAAATTATCTAAAAGAACAATTAAAAGCACTTCCACAATCGCAAGGCATATACTTAATGAAAGATAAAAATCAAAATATTATCTACATAGGTAAAGCAAAGTCATTGAAAAATAGAATTAGATCATATTTTAGTAAAGGAAATCATACATATAAATCCAATTTACTTAGCCAGCATATTGCAGATTTTGATTATATTATCACAAATAGTGAAGTAGAAGCTTTTATTTTAGAAGCAAATCTTATTAAAAAACATCAGCCTAAATTTAATATTCGATTGAAAGATGATAAAACATATCCTTTTATAAAAATAACAAATGAAGACTTTCCAAGAATTATTAAAACGCGAGATGTTAAAAATGATGGAAGTCAATATTTTGGACCATTTACTAATATAGATGCTTTAAATAAAATTCTTGGTGTTTTAAAGGATATTTTTTCATATAGGTCTTGTAAAAAAAGTATATCAAATAAAAAAATTAAACAATCACTTTCTTCAAAAATGGACTATAAAAAAACTCGTGCATGTTTGAATTACCATATAGATAAATGCGTTGGAGTGTGCATAGGAAAAGTTCAACAAAGTGAATATCAGGAATTGATTGATAAAATATCTTTATTTTTATTAGGAAACAATCAAGAGCTTATCGATAAAATAGAGGAGATTATGTATAATGCATCAAAAGAACAAAATTTTGAAAAAGCGGCACGATTTAGAGATTCTGTTTATGCTTTAAAAGATATTGCACATAAGCAAATTGTGAGTTTTAAAGAAAACATTAATCAAGATATCGTTTCAATTGCAAGGGATGAAAAAGAATCTGGCATTCAATTGCTTTGCATTCGAAATGGTCGATTAATTGGACAAAATTTTTATCTAATGGATAATTCGTATGGTGAATCAGATTCTGAAATTCTCAATTCTTTTTTTCAACAGCATTACAAAATAGGTGCACAAATTCCTTGTGAAATTTTATTAAGCGTTCGACTTAATGAAAATCAAAAAAACATACTTGTGGAATGGCTTGAAAGTGTAAAAGATATAAAATCTGCAAAATCTATAAAAACTATAAAAAATGCAAAAAACACAAAAGTTAAAATATTCACTCAAAGGCGAGGAATTCGAAAAGATTTAATAGAAATGTCAATAAAAAATGGAATTGAAAATCTAAAAAAATCAATTATAAAGCGAGATTATATTTTAAATAAAAATAAAGAATCCATTCTACAATTGAAAAAATATTTGAATATGGATAATGTACCATCTCATATAGAAGGTTTTGATGTTTCTAATGTACAAGGAACTGATGCTGTAGCTTCGATGGTTGTATTTAAAGATGGGATTCCTTCAAAAAAAGAATATCGTAAATTTAAAATACAATCTGTTAAACAAATAGATGATTTTGCAATGATAAAAGAAGTAATTTTTAGGCGATATAAAAAAATTCTTGATGAGAATAAAAAATTACCTGATTTAATTCTAATTGATGGAGGAAAAGGGCAATTAGGGGCGGCATGTTCGATATTAAAAGAACTTGGAATTTTAAATCACACAATTAAAATAATAGGGCTTGCTAAAAAAGAAGAAGAAATATTTTTATATAACAAGGATTTACCTTTAATCATCCCAAAACATTCTAAAGCATTGCATTTATTACAAAGAGTTAGAGATGAAGCACATAGATTTGCATTATCTTTTCATAGAAATCTTAGGTCTAAACGATTGACGCATAGCATATTGGATGACATTTCTGGAATTGGCAAGGTTAAACGAAATATGTTATTTAAATCGTTTGGGTCGATTGAAAAAATAAAATCTGCACGCATTGAAGAGTTGATATTAGTAAAAGGGATAAGCATCAAAAATGCAAAAGATATAAAAAAATTTTTAAAAGATAAATGAATAATTTAAAAACTTGAAACGAGAAATTTTCAATAGCTTGTTCAGAATGAACAAGCGTTGGAGAAAACCGAAGGTTTTCGACAGCTCATTTGGAACAAATGAGCGTTTGCTCATTTGGAACAAATGAGCGTTTGCTCATTCAGAATGAATAAGCGTTATTTCGTAAATTTTTTTATTTTACGCACAAATTTAAAAAAATATGTATTTACAAAACTATCTAAAAACAATTAATTATAACTCATAAGAGCTATAACTATTATACAAAAATTATGAGACTTGATAAATACCTTATTGAATCTGGACATTTTAAATCCAGAGCGCGTGCAAAATCAGCAATACTTGAAGGATTTGTGCAATTAAATAAAGTTGTTGTAAAAAAACCATCTATGCACATTTCAGAAGACGGAATTGTAGAAGTTAAAGAAAGACAAGATGTGCCATTTGGATACTTTAAACTAAAAGAAATCCAAGAAAAAACAGGAATTATTAAAGAAAGCGATTCAGTTCTTGACCTTGGTTCAAGTGCAGGGGGATTTTTATTATTTGCTTCTTTAATTGCAAAATCTGTAAAAGGAATTGAATATAGTAAAGAATTTAAAGAAGAACTCGAAGAAATTGCACAAACTAATGATAATGTTTCAGTAATATTTGGAGATGTGTTTAAAATTCCACGATTTATAAAATCTTCAACAATGTTTGATGTGATATTAAGTGATATGACACTTGAACCTGCAAATTCACTTATTGCACTTGAAATTGTATTACCACACCTTAAAATGAATGGTAAATTACTTCAAGTTATAAAAATTAGAACTAATAAAAGATTTAATCCAATTATAAAGCAAATGGAGTCATTAGGACTTAAAATCATAGATCTAATAAAATCTGAAAAAGAAGAAATATATATCCTAGCGGAGAAAATAAAAAATAATTCGCATGAAAGATAATGAACTTAAATCACTGAAAATTTATGGAAGTGGGAACCCAATTAGATTATTTGTTGCTGGATTGCATGGCGATGAATGGAAAGAAACCACTGATTTATTATTGAATTTAAAACCACCTGAAAAAGGAACTCTTGCAATAATTCCATTAGTTTATAAGGGATCCTATGTTTCAACTCTTGATAAAAATTATTATAAAACGATTGGAAAAAAGATTTTAGATGCAATTAACACGCTTAATCCTAATATATATTTAGAATTGCATTCATATCATAACAAAAATAAAGAAAAATTAACTTCAAAAAATCGCATCAATGAAACTGGGGTTTTTGAGTTTATTGAACTTGAAAATAAAGTTTTATTTGGGTCTGTTGCACCTTTTATTCGTAGAAATTATTTTCCAGTTGAAGCATTATGCACATCATTTGAAATACTAAAATCTAATGCTAAATCGAAAAAGCAAGCAGAAAAGTTACTTGAAGTTTTTAAGTATTGTGAATCACGGAAGGATTTTATGCAATATTTAAAAAATAATTATCCAAATCAAGCAAAGCAATCTATAAAAAATTACAAACGATTTTTTCGTATTGATTAAAGATTTATATCGTTAGAAAATGTATAAGTTATCTAATTTTATAGTAAAATTTATTTATTATTTGCTGTATTTTTAGATAGTGCCAAATTATCAAGTTTTATGTATGTTAAATTTTAATTTGTGTAATTTTTAGATTAATATTTTAAATCATTTTTTATAACTATTTAGGCATAAAGTTTCAGCATTTTAAATATTAAATATGACATGCATATACATTGCCGTTGTTAGATTAATTATCCATTCAACATCCAATATTGATTTTTATTCTTGAATTATTTGAAATCGTGACGCTTCTGCATAGTTTATTCATTTTACAATAAATATATGTTGAATAAGTTAAGATAAAATTTTAATAGTTTGTTTGGAACAAACTTTACAAAGCTCATTCTTATATATAATGAGTGTTAAACAAGGTTCAAATAAATTTTCAATTTCTTAAAATTTTAATAATTGAGAAATTTTTAATTTCTTGAATATGATAAAAAAAGAAATAATTAATGCTTCGACCGGGATTTGAACCCGAGTCTTCGGCTTGAAAAGCCGGAATGATTGACCGGACTACACTATCGAAGCACATCTATTAAATTAGGACTTAATATAGGTATTAATAGTATTTATATCTATTCATTTAAGAAGTATTAGCATCAAGAAGTGAAATCCATTCAGTTAATGAATTGCAATATTCTGGTTGACATGCTTTCTTACATCCTGCACATGGGGAAAAAACATCTTTTGTGATAAGTGATCGATATGCTTCCTTCTCTTTTTCTATGGCTTTTAATAAATAAGTTCTAGCTCCATTGAATACGGTTTTTTCTCTTGTAATTGACCCATCTTTTATTAAATAAGATATAATTCTTGAACATTTTCGACTATCAATATTCATCTCTTTCCAGAGACTATTTTGATATACGCCATCTTCTTTACTTTTAATTAAATCAAGTGCTTGTTTTTTAAGTAGCTTATAATAACCCATGTATTTATGTATTTATGTATTTATATTGATAAAATTAAAAATTTTCATAATTTAATGTAAATGTGAGGTAATGCCCATTCTTTTTGAAATCGTATTCTTGGAAAAAGAATGTGTATTGATGAGCAAACACGCATACCTTTCTGAATAACTTATCAAAAATTTTCTATGAATTTTTAAAAGAGAATGGGCTATATTTTTATTGATGCGTAGCTATAGTGGGGCTATTGAAATTATATTATTTCCTCTAAGAAGGATGGATTTAAGTGCACTTGAATTTTCGCCTTCTGAAATATTGGTAACATTAGTTAAATGAAGATTCATGTAATCATCTACACTTTCAAGGATGCCTTCGAATACATTAACACCATCTTTCATTTCCACTTTTACTTTGAAACCAGCCATTTTTTGAACTTTTTTATTTGGAAACATAGTATATCTCTTAAATTTTTTAATATTAATATAAGCAAGTCATATTATATATACCCTTGTATATCAGAACTATCTTTGGATGTTTTATCTTTAATAGGGCTATGAACTCTTTGAATTTTATGAATTGGTCCAAATGTAGCCTCATAATCCTTTATGTGTTGATTAAGCCATGTAGCAAGTTCTAAAGCTGCAAGAGGTGAAAGTATTACCTCAGATTCAAGCATTCTTTGAATTGTATGCATATCTGAAGAATTATGAGTGGCTTTTGGTGAATCGTTATAAAATCCAATTCTAAAATCATATGGGCTATGCCCCCCCATTGCACCTACTGCATAGAATTGTTTGAAAAATTCAGATTTTAAAAGTTCAATTTTAACCTTTTTTTTTGATATATTTGATTTTGGATTAACTGCCATAATTTAAACCTTAATTTTTTATAGCTCGTTCGGAAAGCTCATTCGGAAAGCTCGTTCGGAAAGCTCGTTCGGAAAGCTCGTTCGGAACGAATGAGCGTATGAGAAAATCTCTGATTTTCGAACGAATGAGCGTATGAGAAAATCTCTGATTTTCGAACGAATGAGCGTATGAGAAAATCTCTGATTTTCGAATGAACGAGCGTATGAGAAAATCTCTGATTTTCGAATGAACGAGCGTTTGCTCGTGATTGAACGAATAATGTTCGAATAAATTTCTAATATTCTTGTTATTTTTCCTTATCCTCTAATTATAGAACTTACTTTTTATATAACTATATCCATTTATTTTTTATTTAGATTTAAAATATGGTATATTCATATTTACAACATTGGGCTTACATTGTATTATGCATCGATCACATCTCACACATTCCAATGAATTATATC
>JAAXQB010000057.1 GCA_012329085.1 Methanosarcinales archaeon
ACCCTAAAATAAGTGTCTGTTTAATCCATTACTGCACTTATACCGAGTTTTAATCGTTAATTGAATATGCAACATGCAAAACTCATCATTCCTTATTTCTCATTAAATAAGCTTTGATAAATGAGTCTATTTCCCCATTCATCACGGCATCCACTTGGGCTGTTTCGTGTCCTGTTCTCACATCTTTAACCAATTTGTAAGGATGCATCACGTAGTTTCTAATTTGTGAACCCCATTCTATTTTCATTTTATTGGCTTCAATAGCATCTCTTTTGGCGAGTTTCTTTTGTAATTCTATTTCATAGAGTTGTGATTTGAGCATTCGCATGGCTTTTTCACGATTTTCTAATTGCGAACGGGTTTCAGAATTGTGTATTTTTATACCCGTAGGATGATGTGTTAAAATAGCTTTAGTTTCTACTTTGTTAACATTTTGTCCACCTGCTCCACCAGACCTAGCAAAACTCCACGAAATATCAGCGGGGTTTATTTCTATTTCAATACTGTCGTCTGCTAAAGGGTAAACATAGACAGAAGCAAAGCTGGTATGGCGTTTGGCATTGCTGTCAAAAGGGGAAATACGCACCAATCTATGTACGCCATTTTCTCCTTTTAAATAGCCAAAAGCATAATCGCCAGCTATTTCAATACTAACCGTTTTAATGCCTGTAACATCTCCAGATTGGTAATTGAGTTGTTTCACTTTAAAGCTTTGATTTTTAGACCACATTAAATACATGCGGTAGAGCATTTCTGCCCAATCATTGCTTTCTGTGCCTCCTGCACCTGCGGTAATCTGTAAAATGGCACTCATTTCATCCCCTTCATTGGATAGCATATTTTTAAACTCTATACTTTCTAATAATTTTAGAGTTTGTTCATATTGGCTCATCACCTCTTCTTCAGTTGCTTCATTTTCTTTGTAAAAATCATACAAAACTTGTACATCTTCTCCCATGGTTCGCACCCTTTCAAAGTCAGTTACCCAATTCTTTTTATTTCTAATACCTCTCAATAAAATCTCAGCTTTTTTTGGGTTATCCCAAAAACTAGGATCTCCAGCCTGTTCCTCTTCATTAGCTATTTCAATTCGTTTTTGTTCGATGTTGAGATAGTTTTCTAATTTAGAAATTCGTGTCAATAAATCTTTAAGTGTATCAGATGTTAGCATGTAGCAAAAGTAAGGTGTTTTTTTTAAATCCTTTAAAATTAATTGTCAGTTTTCAATTAGTCTTTATGTAGGATGTTATATAAGAAAATAAATGTCTTGTTTCATCTGACTTCTACAGTATAACTTTCGCCAATTTTTTGATACTGTAACATGCCTGCTTTTAGGATAATAGCTAATTTGTTTTCACCAACTGGAAGGTCTTTGATGGGAAAGTCAACTTCAAAAAGAAGGGAATCTTTTGATTTTAGTAAAGGCAATTCCTTTTGGATAAATACTGCTTTTCTCTTGGATTCATTTTTAAAATACAAACCGAATTGATAAGGTAAATCCGCTCTTTGAAAATTTATATCATACGAATAAGGATTTGTTATTTTAAAGGTAATTTTTTTGGTTTTCCCCTTGTAAAAAGGTGTATTTTCAAAATCTAATGTTGCATCTAATTTTGAATAAATTGGAAAATTAGCTATTTCTTTATAGAATAAATTTTTTCCTGTACTCATTTTTAGGGAGTCAAAACTTTTTGATTTCCAATTGTGTATAAAGAAAACATCTTTGCCTTTAAAATAGTTTTCAGGATGTAACAAGTCGTATTGATTCTTTCTGCCGTAAATATCATTTAAAGAAAAAGAATTTTTACCTGTATAAAAAGAATATTTTGAGGCGTGTTGGTAGGAATTCATAAAAATAACATCTTTACCAGCTGCTAATTTTTCAATTTCTTGATAATAGGATTTTTTATGCGAATGAAATGGAGTGTTTATAGGTAGGTCTAAAATTGGAATAATACGCAAGGCAAAAATTAGAATTACCACAATTCCTGTTACATATTTTAAAGGTTTTAAAAATTTTTCATTAGTAATACCAATATTAAAGACGACTACGCTTAAGGGAATGAAAGCTGCGGCAACCCAATGTGCTTCTATTCTACCTCTAAAGGAATACAAGAAAAAGAAAGCGATAAATGCGTAGAACATCCTAAAATAAAATATATATTCTTTTGGAATAAGATTTTTATCTTTAATTAAAAAAATAATCAATAGTATAAGTAAAGCAGGATTCAAAACGCCCCATGTTCCCGAAAGATATTCTAAAACTTGTGAAATTTTAAAGCTGCCATCTGTTCTTTGGAAAAGGTGGTAATTAAAGGTGATGAAATCATGTTGGTATTGCCATAGAATATGAGGAGTTACTAATAGTAAAGCAAAGAAACCAGCGAGATAGGTGGTCCATCTTTTTAATAAATGAGGTTGAAACACAATACTTAAAAGAATGAGAACACCCCCGTGATATTTAGAATAGAGCAATAAAGCAGCCGCTAAACCAAAGAATAAAGCATGTAAAAAAGTATCCTTTTCATGACTCTTTTTTAAAGCTAATAAATATAAGGCGAAAGAAAAAAGTAATGGAGCATCAGGTGTTGTGATAAAACTATAGACATGAAACAGAGGAATGGAAAGGAGTATAGTGAAAAACAACAACTCGGAATAAGGATGTTTTTTATTTTTTTCAGGAATTAATTTCCAAATAATAAGTGTCATTAAGGCATTTAAGATTACAGTTGCAAAACGAACACCAAGTTCTCCAGAAAAGAAAATAGAACTCACCTTTATAATATAGGCTACCATAGGCGGATGGTCAAAATAACCCCATGCCAAATTTTGAGAGTACATATAATAATAAGCTTCGTCTGGAATTAAAGGAGTGAAAATGGACTGTAAAATGTTAATCAGTACAAATCCTATTAAAAATAGATTGAATTTGCTTATTTTTTTAAACATAATAGACTTAGATTGGTTACTACAAAGCCCTAAATTAGTGCAGCATTGTGTATAAGAATTAAGATGCTAAAATACGAATATATCAATGCTAAGATTTTTTTAAGAGAATTATTCCTGAATATATAAAGAAGTTCTTACCTTCGCCTATTATGAAACGAAAATTATTTTTACTTTTACTCCTGTTAATTACGACAAAGAGTTTTACACAACACACACATATGAATATAAAAAACAAACAGGAACTAGCCACATTTGGAGGGGGGTGTTTTTGGTGTACCGAAGCTATTTTTCAAGAATTGAAAGGCGTGCATTCCGTGGAGTCTGGCTATGCTGGCGGGCAAACAAAAAACCCAACCTACGCCGATATTTGTACAGGAACTACAGGGCATGCAGAGGTAATCCAAATTACCTATGACCCAAGTATAATTCAATACGAATTATTATTGGAAATATTTTTTAAAACGCACAATCCTACAACACCAAACCAACAGGGAGCGGATAGAGGGACACAGTATAGATCTGCAATATTTTATCATACAAATAAGCAAAAGGATCTTGCAGAACACATTATTAAAGACTTAGAAAGCAATAAAGTATTTGAGAATCCAATTGTAACGGAAGTCACTCCTTTCAATGTATATTACAAAGCAGAGAATTACCATCAAAACTATTATGAAAACAATCCGACTAATAGCTATTGCAATATGGTAATTAATCCGAAATTGACTAAATTTATGAAAGAATATAAGGATAAGTTGAAAGATAGTCGGTAGTGGGTTGTCGGTGGAGTTTTCGGTTCAGTTCTCGATACAGTTCTCGATACAAATGCTAAAAACTTTGGGTTTTAGCATTCACTCGAACTGCTGGAACTCATTTACATGACAGGTGAGTTCAATAAGAAAACAATTTAACAAACATGTACAAAACAATAATCCGACCCATTTTATTTCAATTTGACCCAGAAAGAGTGCATCATTGGGTGTTTTTTTGGTTGCGTCTTTTTCAGAAGCTTCCTTTTTGTGGTCGTATTCAAAAGA
>JAAXQB010000051.1 GCA_012329085.1 Methanosarcinales archaeon
ATAATTTTTCCATGCTCTACGCCAAGATGCCCAGCCCCAAATATGAGGGTATCGCGAAAAATAATAACTATATTCAGTTCTTTTTCTACCAAACTGGAAGTTATTTCCGCTGATCATAGCGATTCTTCTATCATTTCGATATTTTTCCAGCAATTCCTCACAAAATCGAAAAAATGTCGGATGCGGCACGCAATCATCTTCAAGAATAATTGCCTCTTCTACTGTATCAAATACCCAATCCAAGCCGCTCGACACTCTATCTTTACAACCTAAATTTATATCAGAATAATTAGTTAGTACTTCACAATCCCAATCTACACTATTGATGATGGCGCGAGCAGCAGCACATTTTTCTATGTCTTCTGGATGATTCGTGCGAGGACCATCAGCAATAATTAGAAGTTTTAATGGCTTAGCTTTTGCTATTTCTACAAACACTTGTTTAGTAGTGTCTGGACGATTGAATATGATGAATGCGACTGGAGTTTTTAGTTTGTAATTGGACATTTTGTATTTTATATGGTTAAAAACAATTTCATTTTTTTTCACGATTAATATAATTATTAAATGCTTCGTAGATATATCTTATAATAATTTTTATTTTATCAGTTAGAGAGTATTGTAAATAAGTGTCTTTAAATTTTCCTTTAAAAAGAGTCGTTGGATTATAATATAGGAATGGTATTCCTGCATTTGCTTGATAATACCCATATTTCAAAGCACCAAGATTTGAAAGTGGATTTAAATGGTCATTAATTAAATTAATAAATTTTTCGTGATTTTTTGGAATGTAACATCCTCCTAAGGCTTCATATATCGATCTGCCTACAAGGATTGATGGTGTTTTCCAAAAAACACTCTCAATTCCCATTGTTGATCCGAAAGTAATCACTTTTTCACAGGCATCCATAAGTTCATATGAATCGATCTTTGAATCGGCAGGAATGATATTTATATTTGTACCTTTTAACTTAGACAATTCTCTAGTTTGAGTATTGTCTAATCCTTTCAGGTTTGGATGTATTCTGATATAAAATTTTAGTTCATCATCAATATCGGCATTTATAATTGAATTAATTGCATCAATCTGATTATTATATATTGGATTTTTCCAATCTTCGACTGCTGCAAATTCGTCTTCTGATGATATATAGATTGCAATGTTTCTTTTTGATGTGTCAAAACCATCTGGTAACTTATTTTTTTTTTGAGATTTTGTGAATGAATACCATCCCTGATCTTTTCCATGTCTTCGATTCTCAAACCATTGTTTTGCAATTTCTTCTTTTTCGATGTTGGGTCTTTCATCATTCCAATAGTTTTCAATGTTTTTTTTCTGATATTCGATATCATGTGGATAGGTATCTTCAATAAGTACATATTTTTGTGAAACACCAGATCGTTCATGGACAAATGTTTTGACGCCGAGATGTTGGGCAGCTCTTAGAGCTGGCCTTAATGCTGCAAATCTTCCATTAAATAGATAAAAGATATCTGGTTTGATTTGTTGTAAGTAGTATTTTGTACAATCATAAATCGAGTTTGCCATTATTATGTTTTCATGAATATATTTTTTAAAATTGCTTACTTTGGGATTAGAATCGCGGGTCTTACTAATCAAAGAGGATGCAACAGCCATTCCAATATCAATATTGTTAATTTTAAAAGATTTTAACTCTTCAATGGAAGAAAAATATGGTATATCTAAATGATTGGAAAAATCATTTAAAGCAAGTTCGTGTCGGTTTTGTGCTGGAAGGTCTATCAAGGACACGCCTTTGTCACGCATATATTTGCATGCAGTACAATGTAATTTAGTATTAGATGAATTGGGTTCACATGATGGCAGATTGCCTGAACATTGGATGATGTGTACTTCATCTCCTTTGTCGATATGTTTAGCTGCAATTTCCAGATCGATTCCAAGATGGGGGATCCAAGCTGCAAATGGCATGTAGATAAGTATTTTCATATTGATTTATTATTCTATTCAAGGCATCTAAGAGTCTGTAATTAAATTAAGGTGGTATGTTTATAGATTCGCCACATCATACATTTGACTTTCAATTAACTCTCATTAAATTACTTATGTATACATTTATAACTTTCTTTACCTATATATTTATGCTTAAATAATTGCAGATATTCCAACTATATTAGATTATTTTCATTATAATTTCATTCAATTCATTATAAATAGTTCAATCGAATTCAATATTAGTAATTTGTAATCACTCGTAATTTGCAAAATCATGATTGCCATGTAAAACTATCTTTTAATTGAGTTAATGAATTCTCTATCGCACACTCTTTACGCAATTCTAAAATGTTTTTCCTGAATGTCTGAAATTTATGAATGTATTCATCATAATTTTCAATAATATCTTCCATTTTACATACAAATTCATCAAGGCTATTGCAACAAATTCCTATTGGGTTTTCATGTTTATTAAAGTGATTAATACAATCATTATTAAAATGCAGAATCGGTTTAATGTAAGACAAAGATTCGAGAATTGTACCACTACAACTAAGTCGATAACGACTTATATCATATAATATGAGAAACATATCAATATCTTTTGCATATTTTTCCATATCACTTCTATCTAACACTTTTCCAGGACTTGGACATACAATATTCGAAAAACTTTCGGTACCTCTATTCTCCATCCCAATAATGCGAATTTCGTAAGGTTTTTTAATTTTTTTTTGTGAAAGTTGATAAAGTATATTGTGTAGCATCAATGGGTTTCCATAACCGAAAATTGCAAATTTGGCATATTCATTATTTGGCTGAGAGGTTGGTTCTGCAAAAATGGTGGGATGTACGACAGTATACATATTCAATTCTTTTGTATTTATATACCTCTCTGCATTTATGATAATATGAGGGGATAAACAAATGTATTTAAAATCATCGGAATGTTTCCATAGCAACATTTCTCTTTCTTTAAACAATTTTTTAGAAATCGATTGTCTGGGCTTCCTAAATAATTGTGTAATAACCCACATAACTTTACAAAGAAGGTCTCTGAATTCCATTTCCCTGATTTTTTTAAAAATATATTTAAAAATATGTTTGTTATTTAATTTTTTTATGGGCAACGACAGTCCAGCTATCTTATCATCTTCATTCTCAATGTTTTTAAAATTTCCATGAAGCACGAAAGTAAATTTCATGTCTTGGAATTTACTTTTTTGTTTTAATTTTTTAATTACATAAAGAATTGTAGA
>JAAXQB010000345.1 GCA_012329085.1 Methanosarcinales archaeon
AAAATGGTAAGAATCGACACCGTGTAATCAAATATAGGGGCGATTTGACACAAGAAGAACTATAATGAATCGAACGCTGTCTTGCAATGGTTGGTCGTTAGATAGAAATACTTCATTAGACTTGTTGCAAATTAGAGATTATGCCTATGAGAATTTTGATTTACCTCTCTTTTTACTCTGCCAATTATATACTTTTGAGAATTTTTGATAGCTCATTTGGAACAAATGAGCGTTTAATTTTTGGGGTTTTTCAAAACCCTCCTATGTAAAAGCTTTTATATCAGATAAATTATAATTATGAGGTATGATATCTATCAAAAGGGCATTAAAGAGTAATAGACTTGTTGCAAATTAAAGCAATTTATACCTTAAATCGATATGCTACAGCCAAATTTAGCTTTAACGCTCATTCTCTTTGAGAATGAGCTTTTAAAAATAAATATGTTGCGACAGTATAAATCATTGCATAACAAATCTAATAATCGTTAATTCTCCGATGGGGATGAACTTTACAAATCTATACACTAACGCTCATTCTCTTCGAGAATAAGCTATCGAAAATCAAAATTTTGTCTCTATCGCTCATTCTCTTCGAGAATAAGCTATCGAAAAGGAATATACAAGATGTTAGCATCAAAAGAAATGTACATAAAAATTGAATTATGTTAAAAATATCTATACTCCAAAATATTGCAAATAAAGTCAAACAAGTATCAATTGATAGAAAGATAAGTGAAAGTTCTATTGTTATCAATGCTTTAAAATATTATTTGCCGCTAATTGAAGAAAAATTAGAAGTTGAATTCGAAATGTGGGATGTTTTGAGTGATGGGGCATTAGATTGTTTTGAAAATGAGTTGGAATGATAATAAATGAAGCTTGGTGATATTTATCTTGTAGATCTCCCTCAAATTAATGAGCATGAGCAAATAGGAAGGCGTCCTGCAATAATCATACAAAAAGGAGAATTATAATTTGCCGACAGCACTAATAGTTCCACTAACTACAAAAATAAAGGCATTGGACTTTGCTGGAACAAAATTAATTAAACCGGACAAAGAAAATCATCTTGATAAAGAATCAATAGCTTTAGTATTTCAATTAAGGGCAATTGATAGAAAAGGACTATCTATGAATATAGGAAAACTTAAATTGAATCAAATAAATAAATTGCAAACTTTAATAAAAGAGCTGATGGGATTAATTGATTAAATAAACATAAGATAATTTTGATTTACCTCTTTTTTTACCCTGCCATTTATATACTATTAGGAATTTTTGATAGCTCGTTCGGAAAGCTTATTCGTTCCGAATGAGCTATCGAAAATCAAAGATTTTCTCATACGCTTATTCGTTCCGAATGAGCTGTCGAAAATATTCGGTTTTCTCTAATACACATTCTCCTATGGAAAATGTGCTATCAAAGAGTTCATAGACCACACACATTTGAGTGTCAAATGCATGATGTTATAAACTATATATGGAAATAAAGGTATAATAATGAAAATAGAATCTATAATGAATAAAAATGTGATTTTTTGTAAATCCGATGATAAAATAAGTAGTATTGCAAATAAGCTTAAAATGCATAATATAAGCGGAATGCCTGTAATTGAAGAAAATGAAGTTGTTGGAATAATATCTGAAGCAGACTTATTAAGATTACTTAAAATTCCTGAAAGAGAGGATTTGTTACTTCCAAGTCCATTCGAAATAATAGAATTACCAATTCGCGAACTCATTAGTTTAGAAAGTGTAAAAAAGACGCTAACTAATATTGGCTCAAAACCTGTAAAAAGTATTATGGAAACTAATATTTCAGTAATATCAAAAGATAGTTCAATAGAAGATGCATCAAAACTAATGATTGAAAATAAAATTAATAGACTTCCAGTAGTAGATGGCAAAAAATTAATTGGAATTGTCACTCGTGGGGACATTATACAAGGTCTTGCAAAATCGTGTGTGGAATAACTTAACAATGAAATTAATTGAAGGTGGGATATGTGCTGTGGAGGGCGTTAAAGCATGGGGCATAAAGCCGGGAAAGTATGGGCTTGCAATAATTATTGCAAAAGGAGATGCATCAGGCGTATTTACGCGAAATAAAGTAATTGCAGCCCCTCTTATTATTACAAAAAACCAACTTAGTAAACACAAAAAAATTCATGCAGTTATTGCAAATAGTGGAAATGCAAATGCATTTACAGGCTCAAAAGGATTTGAAGATGCGGCAAATATGGTGCAACTTCTTTCTGATAAACTGTCGATTGAAAAAGATTTGATTGCAGTAGCTTCAACCGGTGTGATTGGTCAAAGACTTGATATACAATGGATTGAGAATAATATAGATGGGGTTATAGATAATCTTGGGTGTGAAAAAGAATGTAGCACAAATGCCGCAAAGGCTATTATGACAACAGACACCACTCCAAAAGAGATTGCAATTGAACTTGAATCTGGAATTAGAATTGGTGGGATTGCAAAAGGATCTGGTATGATTGAGCCGAACATGGGCACAATGCTTGGATTTATATATACAGATGCAAAAATTGATGCAGATATACTTGATACTTGTCTTAAAAATGCCGTAGATTTAAGTTTTAATATGATTTCAGTTGATGGAGACACAAGCACAAATGATATGGTACTTTTAACGGCAACAAGTGAAAAGAATATTAATTTTGATATTAAGGAGTTTCAGAAAGGACTTGAGTTTGTATTGATTGAGCTTGCAAAAAAGATTGTTATTGATGGAGAGGGTGCTACAAAATTAATCGAAGTTCAAGTAATTAATGCAAAATCTAAAAATGATGCACGAATTGCTGCAAAAGCTGTTGTTCGCTCACCACTTGTGAAAACGGCATTTTCAGGAGAGGATGCAAATTGGGGAAGAGTTGTAGCTGCTATTGGATATTCTGGTGCAGAAGTTATTTCTGAAAATATTTCCTTGTCTTTTTCATTTGATGGAAAGGAGGAATTTTTTGTAGAGGCGGGGGAAGTTAAAGAATTGACGACTACATTAAAAAATTTCCAAAAAGAATTTGTGTTACAAAAAGAGATTTGTATTAAAATAAATCTTGGGCTTGGTAAAGAGTGTGCAACTGCGTGGGGATGTGATTTGACTTGCGATTATGTAAAAATTAATGCAGATTATTTGACATGAATCTATATACGATTTAAAAGAGGTGAAATATATGAGTCTTTTAGAATGGGAAAAACAACATGCTAATGCGTTTTTTTATGTAAAAAAATCTATAAGCGATATTAAAGGTATATTTGTTGCATATAATAGCAATATTGATGCCATGAAGCATATTTCTGAAAAAGATCTTTCTAAATTACTTGATATTGTAAATTTAGAAGAAGTTAAACAAAAGATTGTAAATTATCCAAGAGAAATACAAAATCCTGAAGATTTTCTTGCGCGGCTTATTATTTCAATGCGTGATGGTAAAGCCGCAGAAATTCCTACATACGATGCTAAAATTCACGAATGGTTAAAAGAAAATCTTGGATTTGATTCTATGCGTATGGGAGGGCAAGCTGGAATTATTTCAAACCTTTTGGCACCACTTGGTATTAGGGTGGTAGTGTTTAGTCCATGGGCTTCAAAAGAGCAATCAGAATATTATGTAGATTCTAAATTTCTTTTTTCGCCTATTGTTGTTGATGGGAAACTTATATTGACGCATCCTATTAATGCTTATAATTCGGAATATGAAGCAAAGGTTAATTGGGTTATTGAATTTTCAAAAGGAATAGCTATAAAATTTGATGGAATATCTTTTAAAGTTCCAAGAGATGATAGGTTAATAATTTCTTCAAGACCTTCATTTGTTCGTATTGGTATGCCAGATGAATTATATGGTAAAATTCCGGAACTTAGAAACGATTTAAGTGGGGCAATTCTATCAGGGTATCAAATAATAAAAGAAAAATATGAAAATGGGGTGTGTTGTGATGAATGTGTTGAAAAGTCTGTTGGCGTAATTCAGCAATTAAAAGAAGGCAATCCAAATTTTCGTATTCATGTGGAATTTACTTCGATTCAAAATAAGCGAATTAGATTATTAGTATTAGAGAAAATCGTAAAAGCAAATGTGCATTCTCTTGGGCTTGATACAGTTGAAGTTGCTAATGCCTTGAATGTGTTGGGACATGAAGAACTTGCATATACTGTTATTAATAAAGGCGAAAAGAGTATTATTGCATTGTATGAAGGTGCGGTTCGATTATTGCATGACCTTGAACTTGAAAGGGTGCATATTCATTCGTTTGGATTTTATATTTGTGTTGCTTCAAAGGATTGTATTGTAGATATGGAAGAACATAGAACTGCATTGCTTTTTTCGTCTGTGCTTGCAGCATCAAAGGCATTGGGTGGCGAGGTGGTTGCTGGTCTTTCGGTGCCTGTATCTGAAATTGGGTATAATAAACTTAAAGTGCTTGAAAAATATCTTATTGATCGGGGGGCGTGTTCGCATGATGAGTTTGAGCATGGTTGTGTATCGACAAACACTCATGATATTATTATAATTCCTACAAAGATTGTTGAAAAGCCTGTTGCAACAGTTGGTATTGGGGATACAATATCGGCAGGTGCATTTGCAGCAATTTTGGCGATGATTGAGGCAAAGAAAGTATGAATGTGCATGTGCACTAATTTTTGTTATGACTTTAAATGCATACAATTAAATGGTCGCATTTTTATGCTTTTTTAAATATTTATATATGGTAATATATAATGTATATAATAAATCTAAACATTTTTCAATAACTCGTTCAAAATGAACGAGTGTCAATTTTAAATTCAACAAATGGTATTTCACATGAGTAAAATAATAAATAAAGAAATATATTATAACCAAATCAATCCCATTTACAATACATTTTATTTTTTATTTTAGAAAAATATAAAAAGTAGAAATTCTTTGAAATTTTTTTTTATTTTTTTGAGGATAAATCAGAGACTTTTTATTATTTCCTGATTTATCAACTTTATAAATTTCTAAATGTTATTGATATTAATATACATATAGATATATTTATTACCTATTAACGCCTTATTAATATACATATGTCAAAAGGAAATACATGCATTAATAAATCAATAGCTAAAGAAATAGAAAATGGAAAAGTTATACAAGAACTTCTCGAAATCAATTACAATGGACTAATGTAC
>JAAXQB010000212.1 GCA_012329085.1 Methanosarcinales archaeon
CATAATATCTCCTTTATTTCTTGAAATATTTGTAAAATCAAAAGAATTTACATCTATGTTTTCTTTTTGCTTTTTTTTATTGACCATATATTCACTTCATGCATAATTTATGCTAAATCGATAACGAGAAATTAAAATTTTCTCTGAACATCATTAACGAGCGTATCGTTCCGAACGAGCTTTCAAAGAAAATGAGTATTTAGTATATAACTTTATAAGCTAGATTCAATTGAAAATTTCTCGGAAAAAGAAATATGTAAACACTCATTTTTTAGAATGAACCTTATTTGTATTATGTACTTAATACCCATTCTTTACAAGAATGAGTTAGAAAAAATCTTTGATTTTTTGTATTATGGATTAAGTATATCCTCAAATAACTAATTTATATTTAAAAAAAACAATCTGTGCATATTTAACTTAATATGAATTAATTATAATTGCATATACAAATGAAATCATTAATCAAAATCGCCCCTTTCATCTCTACAACTTTCACAAAGTATATTTCCCCCTATGATTGAAAGATCATTGGAAAATACACTACATTGCTCACATATTCCGCTTTCAATTTCAGAATTTTTTGGAAAGTATTCTTCAGAATTGATGGCAATAAGATTTTTTAAAATAAAATTAAGGTCGGGCGATAATGCAAGAATATCTTTATCAGTAACAATTCCTATTATTGAATTGTTTTCCATAACTACAAGCCGTCTAATATTGGATTTAATCATTTTTTGAGCTGCAATTATTACATTTTCAGATGATTTTATTGAAATAATAGGTGCAGACATTATATTCTCTGCGCATACTGTACTTGGTTTAATATCTTTTGCCAATATTTTTTGTACCAAATCCTTTTCGGTAATAATTCCAACAACAACATCATTCTTTTTAATAACAATGTTATTGATGTTGTGTTTACTCATTTTTTGTGCAATACATTGCGCATTTGATTTAAAATCGATACTAACTATTTTCTCTGACATCACGTCTCTGACTGGCAGTTCAATTTTATTTAGATCTATACTCATAAGAATTACGATTAAATTATCTTTAATTGTACATTTTTTATTTGAAATTAAACAAGAATGTATCTCACTCTTTTTATAGTATATTATATTGCCGCCATTCTATAAATAAGTAGCTAAAATGTATTTAAATATAGTTAGAAACAGATGGTAGTGTACCTAATTTGTTTTTATAAATTATATACTAAAAGAAATTAAAAATTTCTTTAATGCATATCAAAATAAATGGGTGCTAAATATATAATGTTCGTCCATTCTTGTCACGAAAATAAATTTTATAAATTATATATAATGCACATCTTACTAATATTTTATGTTTACATTCCCATCATTTCATAAGTTTTAAACAGTTTATTTATTCTTTTTCATATTTTCATTACTTTTAAACAACTCTGAAGCCGCTCCGATACTGCCCATGAAACCTGCAGCTTCATATGGTATAAATACTTTATTTGCATCTCCTTCTGCAATCTTTTGTAATGTTTCCATGTATTTTAAAGCAATTAGATCATTTGTTGGATTTCCTTCGTGTATAGCATTAAATACTGTTTTAATTGCTTCAGACTCTCCTTCTGCCAGTGCTAACAATTCGTATTTTTTTGAATCTGCGATGGTTTTTTGCGCCTCTGCTTTTCCTTCTGCATTTAAAATATCTGACCTTTTAATGCCCTCCGATTCTAAAATTGCAGCTTGCTTCTTTCCTTCTGCACTCAATATTGCAGCCCTTCGCTCTCTTTCAGCTTTCATTTGTTGGTGCATGGCATGAGTTATATCTTCAGGCGGGTCGAATTTTTTTATCTCTACTCGATTTACCTTTCCGCCCCATTTATCTGTTGCAGCATCTAATATATCTCTCAATTGTGCATTCATTTTATCTCGTGAAGTCAATGCATCATCCAATTCCATTTCTCCTATTAAATTTCTAAGATTTGTTTGCGCAAGTTTAGATGATGCCATAGTAAAGTCTGTCACAGAATATACTGATTTTGCAGGATCAGTAATTTGATAATAGATTAATGCATCCACTGCAACTACTACATTATCTTTTGTAATAACTTCCTGTGGGGGCACATCTAAAACTCGTTCCCTCATATCTATTTTTTGTACAATCTCAAAAATAGGTATTGTAAATGTAAGTCCACTTCCTATTGTTTTTTGATATTTTCCAAGTCTTTCAACCAATCCTTTTTCGTATGGTGGTAGTATTGCAACAGACATCTTTGCTATTAGTAGTATAACTACAAGTATTATTATAAATAATATTATTATTGCATCCATATAAATTATCTCCTTGTTATTATTTTGTATCTTTTTGTTTAGATTTTACTATAAGGTGTGCACCTTCATATCCGATTACTTTAACTAATACATCTTTTTCAATAAATTCATCACTTCTTGCACTCCACATTTCATTTTTCACTTTTATTAGTCCTTTACCATTTATAGAATCTATTGCTTTTACGACAATCCCCATTTCATTTACATATGAATCTATATTAAATTCTATTTGTGGATTGTCTGCACTCTTTGTGAAAATAAATTTAGTGGATATGAATAATAAAAAGGCCGTAAAAAGAAATATTAAAAATTGTAAATATATATTTTGTATGTAAATAGATGCAATACCAGCTATGGAAGAACCTATTGCAAAATATGATATAAAAAATAAATCTGAGATAAGAAATAATGCAATGAAAAACACTGCAAGTATTAGCCATATTGTCCAATTATCAATCATATTTGATACACAATATATATTACTTCAATGTATATAAATCTTCCTATTTATATTTTATTATTTGAATGACTTTATGATAAATAAGTAATATCAATTTAATATTTTTATATATTGCAATAAATTAATAATATTTGTAATATATGTACCACACCATCACAAGTGAATTGATTGGCGATTTTAAATTATATTTTTTTCATATTTTTTATTGTATATAATTTATAAAATTATGTACTCAGAGAAAATTTTCAATTTTTCGGAATTGTACATTATCTGAAAACATGAATGTCTCAATTTATTTCCAAAAAATATCATGATTTGCATAAAAATTTACGAATTAATTGAACTATATTATTTAATATATTCCTAACATTAATAACTTTTATATGCAATCTTATACTATATTTTAGTGGGAAATGATATTTTAGAAAATTGAATTTATGCATGTCAAGGAGAAAATAAAATTTTCTATATTTTGTCATATATATAAAGAAATTAAAAATTTTTTTAAATGTATAATTTCGCAAGTTATATGCAATAAAAAATAATAAAAATATCACTACTAAAATAAATTAAAATCAGATAATATAAATATGAATAATAGAATTATATAAATATGAATAATAGAATTATATCAATATCATCAATACTTTTGATGGCAACAATTGGATTAATTAGTGCCGCATCTACATACAGACCATGTGAATTTATGTATGGATTAGATCCATTAGAAATAATAATGTTTACAATCATCGGCATAATAATTGGATTTTTTGGTGGAATGTATTATACAAAAAATAAAAAATAATCAGTTTTTTTTTGACAAAATAACGCTTATTCCCTTAGAGAATGAGCAAACGCTCATTCGTTCATATTGAGCTATTAAAATTTTCTCTAAGTCATTCTGAAAAAGCAATTATTCAGCATATAATTTTATAAATTAAATATTATTAAAATTATAAAAATAATTAAATGCCAAATGATTCAAGTAATATTACATAAAATATATTTGATAAAATATAAAAATTTGTGCAAAAAAGTTATTATGTTATATACAGTCATTCCTGCTCTAATTTTATTATAAAACTATCTAATCAATGTGATTTTTGCTCAATATCGCCTCTAATGTTTACGAAATTTTATAAAATCGACTATTCGAATGTATGCGATTAGGTTCAAAAATGAAATTGCTGAGTTATATAAGTATATTTTCAATAATGGTAACTTTTATATATAATCAATCTCATAATTATAATTTAAGATTATGTTTTGTAATATTCAATTGACATAAATCATAGATAAAAACTTAAATTTTTTATAATCTATTCTTTTTAAAATTTATTTTTTAAAAAAATAGTATAGCATATATCTATTAATTTACCACGCATTTTAAATCAAATATTTATTAAAAGTTTTAATCACTGCAAAACATATCTAAAAAAACAATATCAATATTAAAATAAATTAAAATAGGATAATACAAATATGACTAATAGAACTATATCAAAATCATTAATATTATTAATAGTAGCAATCGGATCAATTGGGATTGTAGCTGCGTGTGATCCAGCGGTAGCACATCAATATGGGATGGGGCACACAAAAGTAGCAATAATTTCACTTATATGCATAATACTTGGATTTTTCGGTGGAGTGTATTATACAAAAAATAAAAAATAATCAATCTTTTTTGAAAAATTAGATATTATCGTTTCTCAAAATAAAGGCATGTGTTTTTAACTATCGAATATTTATTATGGATTTGAATTTTTACGGAATTTTAATATTTAAATCCTTAAGAATTCCACCATCTTTTAATCACACCGACTTATTTTTTTTTGAAAAATTCAATAAAATTCCATGTAATTATATCTGCTTAGTCTAATGTTTTCATATATGCGATTTTGTATTCTGTCCGCATTTTCAATAATATTTTTTCTTCTTTCCTTTAAAAATTATTATTATTATTATTATCATAAATAATTTTCAAAACTCAATTTTTTTTAAAACATTATTCATTCGCCATTCAATCCTATTTTTAAATTCTTTGGGAACTTTTATAAATATTAGATTCACAAATATATTTTTATTATATTACTATTTAAATCATTCAGTAACATAAAATGAGATTTTTTTTCTGGTGCGTTACAAATTTTGAGTAAATTATGCACAATCCATTTGAACTTTTTTTTAAAAAATGCGTGGTATATATACTTTTTAATAATATACAATTTGTAAAAATTATATGCTGAGAGAAATTTTCAATAGCTCATTTAGAATGAATGGGCGTTTTCTTGTATTTAAATTCACAGAACCAAATCACGACTCTATGACTTAAAGAGATATACAATAAAAAAAAAGTTTTATAAGTTTTATAATATGGGCCCACTGCGATTCGAACGCAGGACCTCACGGTTATCAGCCGTGCGCTCCACCAGGCTAAGCTATGGGCCCATGTTTATTCATGTGATACCACACGGATTAAAAATTAAGGGCTTATCTGTATTTCAATATTTCGGTTTTGATTGAAAATTTTATCCAATTTTAGACATATTTTTAATTAGATTGTGATAAAAATAGATAAATTTATATAACATTAATGAAAAGATATATAGAGAATGGGCCGATAGATCAGGGGAAGATCGCTACCTTGGCAATCATGCCGCAGAATATGTGCAAAACCAAAATGGTAGAGGCCTCGGGTTCAATTCCCGATCGGTCCATTTGATGTTTATTTTTAATTAATTAATTGATTTAAAGTAGTACATACAAAATTAAAAATTTATTTTTTCTTTTTTTACTATAATATAATTCTACTTTGCCACATTACAAGATAAACCAGTTATATGAGGCGGTATAACCTCAAATCATTCAGAAAAGCAAAATCAATATCGGATGCTTGAATGAGCATCTAATATGACAAAGTCGAGATAATTTATAAAATTATATGAAAAACATCACGACATAGTGGACAACATTTACATCACAACATCGTGAATAAATGCAAGATTTTTATATCATAATATCGTGGACCTTTTTATACTTCAAAACTCCAACTTTGTACAATTTCAAAATATGGTAATTTTATACTTTTTACACCAAACACATTCACTTTGATATGGAATTGAATAAATGGACGCCAGAACTTTTAAATTATAGAAGAAACATGATATTTATATTGTATGAGAAGAAACCTCTGATAAAAAATGAAGTTTTTGGATAGCTCGTTCGGAAAGCACATTCGGAAAGCACATTCGGAACGAATGTGCGTTAGAGAAAATCTTGATTTTTGAACGAATGTGCGTATGAGAAAACCGAAGGTTTTCGAACGAACGAGCGTTTGCTCATGATTGAACGAATGAGCGTTTCAAAATACCTAATTGAAGCTACTCATGGATTGGCATTAGCTAACATCGAATCTACATTTAATTTTAAAACAATTCAAACAAACCCACTATTCTAACAAACTCG
>JAAXQB010000090.1 GCA_012329085.1 Methanosarcinales archaeon
TAATTGAATTTGATAAAATTACAATTGCAATATATTTTGGTTGTATTCCAATTTCTATAAAAAAGGGAGAGGTTGCAACAAGAATCATTGCAAATGTATTTGTATGGATGCCCGGAATTAACCCTGAAAAAACCCCAAGCACAAATCCAACAAGTATTGAAATTACAACTAATTCTATTGACATAGATACAATATTAAATTTTAGCAGTAATAATTATTTGTAAAATTCATTCTTGTCAGAGAATGAATAGTTATTATGTAAGGATAGAAGCTTTTTTTCTAATTTGTTCTTGTAATAAATTAAAAAATTCTTTGAGTATATAACATTACAAGTTATATATAACGCCCATTCCCTTCGAGAGCTCGTTCAGAATGAACGAGCGTTAATGTGCTAATAAAAAATAAGTGTTAAATTTATGATTTTATTAATTTCATTTAACATGCAATATCAAATAATAAAAATTATATCTTTGCACAATCTTAATAAATTGGAGTGCCGTTATTTCTTGTAATTACTACAAATTCTTTAACAAGATCTTTTGTAATTTTTCCAACATTTCCATCTCCAATAACTCTACCATCTACTTTTATAATTGGAGCTGCTTCAGCTGCTGTGCCTGTGACAAATATTTCATCTGCTGTATAAAGGTCAAATAATCCTATGTTTTCAATATTGACAATATGCCCCATACCAATCAATGCATCTATTGCAACTTTTCTTGTAATTCCTTTTAAATTATTAATAGTCGGCGGAGTTGTTATTTCCCCCTTTTTTATACAGAAAATATTTGCACCTGACCCCTCTGATACATATCCATTACGATCAAGAAAAATTGCTTCATCTCCGCCTTTTTCATTTGCTTCAATTTTTGCTAATATATTATTTAGATAATTTAAGGATTTTATATTTGGTGGAAGTGCATCAGGAGAATTTCGTCTAGTTGCAACAGTTATTGCAGTAAGTCCTTTTTCATATAAATCTCCATAAAGTGCTTCCCATTCATGAGATATGATGAATATATTTGGAACTTTACACTTTCTTGGATCTAAACCTAAATCCCCTATGCCTCTGGATATGATTGGTCTTATGTATGCATCTCTTAGATTGTTTTTTTGCAAAGTTTCAATAATTGCATCTTTCATTTCGCTTTTTGTTAGTGGGATATGAAGTAAAATTGCTTTTGCAGAGTCGTATAATCTATCTATATGTTCATCTAATTTGAATATTCTTCCATTGTATGCTCTTATTCCTTCAAAAACTCCATCACCATATAAAAATCCATGGTCGTATATTGAAGTTGTAGCTTTCGATTTTGGTATATAGGTACCGTTTGAATATATTAATGGTTCATCCATGTATTAATCTCATTTTTAGATTTCGTGTTTATTTTTTATATAAAATGGTAAAAAGATTTATAAACATATTGGTTTAATCGTGATTAATTTATTCAATATCACTTATCTCGCACCATTTACCATTTCCCTCCCATATTTTAAGAGTTAATGGAAATTTAAGCTGTTTGGAAAGTTTTTTGTGAATTTGCTCACACATATTTTCCACACTTGGATTTTCAATAATGTCATTCAAAAGCCTATGGTCGTATTCTTTTAATACTTCTTTTACTATCATTTTAATATTATAAAAATCCATAACCATTCCATTTTTATTTTTTGTGCCTTCAATCACAACTTCTATTTTATAAGTATGTCCATGCGTAATTCCGCATGTATCATGCCCTGGTAAAAAATGTGCACTATCTATGTATTCAGTAATTCCAAGTTTCATATTATATTTTTTCATAAACACCCCCATAATTTATGAGTTTGTGGGATTATTCGCGTATCAAAATCAGACACCAGCTTATTTTGTAAATTTATCAAAGCCTTTACTGAGGGCTTATATTCATCATTGGTTGCAGGTTGTAAAATCACACAAGAAATATATTTTGATATATCTTGAATAATTTCATAAGTTTCAAGATAATTAGTTTCTTTTGTAATGACTATCTTGCAAAAACAATCTCGTTTCTCTGTATTTTTAAGAATTTTAAAGCATTTTTTTGCTTGTTTTTTGTATGATTCAAATTCTTCATCTTTTTTAAATTCGCATCTTTGTTTAAAATCACCCGATACAAATGATATTGTATTTTTTATTTTTTTTGCCATAAGAGGCATTGACATATTAGATTCAAAATATAGTTTTTCATTTATATTTTTACTTAAACTTTGAATAAAATTTGCAAAAATAAGTGGCTCTCCGCCTGTTAATGATATGGAATGCACATTTTCAAAACTATTTAATTTTTCTACAATTGTATCAAGACTAAGTGGATTTTTCAACTCTTCAAATTCATTTGTGCCTGGTACTTTTTCAAAGTTGCAAATTAATGCATTATTTGGAGTATCACAATAATCACAATTTAAATTGCACCCCACAAATCGTAAAAATGATTGTCGCATACCTATATAAGGACCTTCACCTTGCACTGAGCAAAATATCTCACTTATTTGAACCTTTTCCATATTACAATACCGAAAGAGGACGAGATTTTCTTAAATCCATCTCAATATCTTCTATTTCATTTTTATATGCATCTGTGATTTCTTTTAAGATTTCAGTGATGTTGTTTTCAATTATACCCATTTCAATTAAATTTCCATATTTTTCATGTGTTACATTCATTCCAAAATGAATTTTTTGTGAGACTGGCGATACACTTGCGATTGATATTGTAAGTTTTCTATTGCCATTTTTTATAAAAAGGTCGTCCCCTAATCTATTTGAATTGATATTATATTTTAAAAGAATGGTTTGTACAATTGTTGTAAATAATCGTTGTCTTGTGTATATAAGTTTTAAATCAGTCGAATCAAAGTGCTCTATTATAAAATGAAGCATGTCATTTGAATATATCGATTCATTATTTTTTTTATCTTCAAGGTCTATCATTTGTGAAAGAGATATATCGCATGCACCTCTGAATGCTATTATTGAATCTTCTTTTATGTCTTTGAATATGTAACCCCAAAGAGATGATATTTGACTTCCGTCATAATCTAATTTTTCATTTATAATTATAGATTGCATACATTTACTCATTAGTTGGATATTTATTTTTATTTTTTTATAGTTTTATCATCTTTTTCAATTTTTGATTTGTATATATATATATTATAACTTAATATTTATTTTTTAAATTTTATATCCGTAAACTTTTACAATCTTAGTTTTAAAAAATTTATTGTCTAAATTTTTTATATTAAATGCGATTGTGAGAATAAAAATAAGTGATTTACTTAAATTTACATTCTGAAAACTTTATATTTATGTTTTTATTTTTATTATTAAAATAAAATTTCCATTCATTTTTATATTTAACAGCAGGACCAATTATTATTTCTTGAATGTGTTCTTTAAAATTTTTATTGGTATTGATATAAAATTTAGGACACTCTCCACTATCATCAATTA
>JAAXQB010000138.1 GCA_012329085.1 Methanosarcinales archaeon
AGAATATTCTCGATAATTTCCTCTTGAAGTGGAAGAAATGAAGTATATCCAAAGTGTTTTTGTAATGCTTGTCGTGCCAATTGTATACTGGCACTTGTGTTTACAGATACTATTTGTTCGGAAATAGGTTTTTGTAATACCTGTCCTATTAATTCTGTGTTACCTTTTTTTTGACAATCTATCTCATTATAATCTGGAAAAGCATGGATTCCTGTAATTTGTAACCAATGTACACCTTTAAAGACTCTCGTAAGCCCTATACTCAAATACAATTTACTTTGATTTAAGTTTTGTTGCAATTTCATTGCGATATCATCAACATTCATTTTTCCATGAATTCTACACGAATTGTAATATTTTCTAAATACACAATCAGTGATTGGCAAATTGTAAATAGCTCCTCTCGCATCCGAAAATGTAATTCTATATTTATACTTTCCATCATCTTTTATTGAATATTGCACATTTTTAACTTCTTTTGCAATAACAGTTCCAAGTGATTTTTTTCCATTTTCATTAAGTATAAATCGATTTTCATGAATGGGTGTCTCAAAAATGTTTTGCACAGATTCATCCAATATTTCATCTAATAATGATATTTTTTCTTTTTTTGATATATTTCGTATAAATCGTGGTAAATAATTTGAATCTATTTCAACATCTTCTATGTGTGGGGGGTTTGGCAATGGTTGAATAAACTTAAATTCAATTTCTGTAAATGGTTTTATAATCTGCTTACCATTTTTATCAAAAAGAAAATATTCTCTTATGCCAGAATATGGAATTACTGGTCGTATTGCATTATATTGTATTTTTGTTACATTTTGCTGAAAATCATTTTTTGTATATCCAAAAATGTATACTTTATCCTCATGCATTCTGGTTAAATCTGTAATGATAATTGGCATGATTTTTTTAGATTCTGATTTAGTTGCCGCATCACATTGGATTTCAAACGAATTGTGTGGTATGCGTTTTGTATATACAGCCCACCCATCTTTCATTTCTTTTGCATCTAAAACATCAGATTCTAAAATTAAATCATTGTCAATCAAATCTTGAACCTTTCTATTTTCAACAATAAGTACCTGTTCCCATAATCCTTTTGGAGAAAGTATTGATTTTAATTTTTCTTCATCCCAATTCACTTTTTGACGAACTGTTCTATACACACGCATATCTTCTATATGCACTTCATCTATATTATTGAAATCAAATGCAGAAAACAAAATTGTTTTTAATTCAGACTTTCGTTTATTAAGGTTTTTAAGTTGTTCATTCAATTCAAAAAATTCTTTTGCAACTAATTCAATATTTTCACTCATAGATGAATCACCTTAACATCACCCCAATGTTTTTTAAGATATTCTGCCAATAATCTTCTATGGCAATAATCTGGTATGACTTCACTACAAAGAATACATGCATTTTTTTCAAACAATGATTTATCAAGAACATCAAGAACTTTTCTATATTCAAGAATTTTAATATAATCCTTAACATATTGATTCCAGTCTTTTCCTTTATTATATCGATCCCTTGACTCCTTAGTTGGTGCAAGGATTGCAGCATGATAATAATCTATATTGCATAACGCACTTAAAAAATATTTAAAATCATCTCTTTTTATAAATCCTGCAAGCTGAGAAGTATTATTAAGTCGAACATCTATTATACGAGATATATTATTTTTATCTAATATTTCAAAAAATGTTTTTGCATTTTTTTTAGTAAATCCGATTGTATATATTATCATACTTAAAATAAAGTTTGTTGAATTGGTTTCTTTTTTATTTTTTTAGCTATTTCTCTGATTCCATTTTTTCTTATGTGAATAACTTCCACACCTTTTTCCAATAAACTTTGAGCAATCAAATTGTGTCTATGGCATTTATATGGATCTTCTTCACTACACATTACAACTACTGAAGTTTTTTCTGCAAGTTCAATCAATTCACACACACCTCTTTTATACCAATCTTTTTTCATTACTAATTCATAACAAATCGTTTCATCATCATAACAAGTAGGATCTTTTGGTCGTCCGCCAATAATATTTCCAATAGTTTCATTCCTTTTAAATACATATTTAATCCCTCTACTTTTAAGTATTTTACTTAATTCATTTATATTAAATTGTGGTACGAATTTGCTATATGGAACACTTCTTAAATCAACAAGTGTATTTATCTCATGTATTAACCCTAAAAATTCCTCAATTTCAATATTACTATGACCAATTGTATAGACGATAGTAGAAGATGATTTATTTTTTTGTTGTATTACACTCATATACTATTCATTTGGGTTTGCATATTTAAAATTTTGTATTCACCTAAAATGCACTTGTTTAGTGGTCTTTTTCACTTCAAAAAATGTAAATGCTGCTTTTTTAACATCTTCACGATAAATTTTTTTAGTATAAACACCCATTTTCCAATTAGATTCGTGTGCCAATTCAAGTGTTGCCACAAGAGATGATGCTTCATCAAGTGAAACCATCTTACCATTTATTTCAATCAATGCTTTAAGTTCAGCAATCTCTGGTTTTTTTGGAATGTCAATTAACACAGCTTCCGGTTCAATTCCAACCATATCTGCAATTTCTTTTTCAATTCTTTCAATATTATCCCTAAATTCAAGCACAGTTTTATCAACAGTATCAAAACCTGCATACAATGCTCGTTTATATAATTTGCGTTCATCAAGTCTTTGCACAATTTCTTTTGCATATCCATCATCTTGATGCATTATACTAAAAAGCATACCATCATCCATACTTTTAAGTTCAGATGGATTAATGGTCTTTTTTTCAATTAAATATATAATTGCTTTTTTACACATAGTTTCTGCAATTCGTGATACATGATGGTAATACACAGACGGGTGCATTAAAAACCGAGATACTAATAAAGATTCTGCTGCATTCAATCCACCTGATGCAACAATGAGTTTATCACCATAAAGTTTTAATTTTTGTATTAAACGAACATGATCAACAATACTATATGCAACACCTGTATAATGTGCATCTCTTATAAGATAATCCATACGATCCACATCTATTTCACTATTTAGTATTTGTCCAAGTGCTGTATTTCCTTTTATGTGGTTTGAAATTGTTGTAGGATTTAAACCATATTTATTTAAAATATCCGATATTTCATCTTTTTTTAATATGTATTTTATATCATCATGTTTTCTTTTTGTATATAACTCTATAATTCCTTCTGACAAATGAGATAAGGGTCCATGCCCTATATCGTGAATAAGTGCTGCTGCACGAAGTTCGTTCATTTCATCATTACTTATAGAATCCATCTTTGATATCATAGAAGTTAAATGCATTACACCAATCGAATGTTCAAATCGTGTATGATTTGCACCGGGATAGACAAGATTTGAAAGCCCAAGCTGTCGCACTCTTCTAAGTCGTTGCATAGAAGGTGTATCAATTAAAGATAATGTAAGTTCATCTAATTCAATATTTCCATGTATGGGATCGCGAACAACTTTCATAATGATATAAATAGATTTACAATATATATGATTGTTGTGTTAAATCATATGATTAAACAATCTATAGGCTTAATAGAAAAATAAAATATGTGTATTTGTAAATTACGAGATAACGCTCATTTGTTTAATTATGAGCTATGAAAAAAAATTAAATTTATAAACTTTGGTATTTGGATTTTAATATCACATCTAATTTCAATTTATAAAATTATTGTGTTCTCTTTACCAATCGCACATATAACACTCTCTATCAATTTACTTTGACATAATGTTTTAGAATTTCCAACTAAAATTAATTTTTTCTTAGCTCTTGTTATAGATACATTAATTAAAGTTTTATCTTCAATAAATTTTAATATGGATGCGTGGAATGAATATTTTCTGCTTTTTGCAAAACTCATTATAATAGCATGGTAACTCACATAATATAATTTACCAAAAAGTAGGCATAATAGTAACATCCCACCGCGGTAAAATTTTTGATCTTTTGATATTATTCTCATAAACTTCCATTACTTTTTTTGTCAACTTTATCCCATTTTGATAAATTCTATCAACCAAA
>JAAXQB010000336.1 GCA_012329085.1 Methanosarcinales archaeon
ATCAATTTTTGAAAATTCATTTATTAAATTATACAGATAATTATCCACCCCAGTTTTTGTCCTATTTACTCTGTCTGAAATAATTCCTATTTTCATTGTATTGATTCCTCTGTGTACGGACATGCTATTAAATCTTCAATATCTTTAATCAATATATCCCAAGAAAATTCTTTATTTTTAATTTTAATATTTTCTACAAATTCTCTTTCTTTATCATTATTAAAATAATCAATTATTGCATTTGCTAATTCTTCTGAATTTTCTGATTCAACAATAATGCCTGTTTTACCATGATCAACAACATCAGGTAATCCACCAACATTGGTAATAATAACCGGTTTTTCAAATGAATATGCAATCTGAACAATTCCACTTTGAGTTGCAGAAACATAAGGCAATACAACAACATCAGCAACAGAAAAATACATACCCACTTCTTTATCTGGAATATATGTGTCAAATATTTTTATATAATTTTCAATACCAAGTTTTTTAATTTCATTGACATATTTATTTTTATCATCCCAAAATTCACCTGCAATTAAAAAACACACATCGATTTTATTTATAATTTTTGGTATTGCTTTGATAAGATACATCAATCCTTTATACTCCCTAATTATGCCAAAAAATAATATTATTTTTTTATTTTCTTTAATACTTAAATATTTTTGAGCGTCTTTTTTTAATTGCATATAATTCTTAGAATTGTATGCCAAAGAAGAATTTTTAATTTCTTGTTTCTTTATATTAAATATATCATACTTTGGAAGAATACTTTGTTTTACTTTTGCATTAGATGTAATTTTTATTAAATTATCATAGTCTTCTTTTGAATGAACAATAAAATAATCTGCTCCTTTAAAGGCGATTTTTATTAAAAATTTATCTATCTTTGTTCTTTCGTGTGGTAAAACATCATGACATATATATAATATTTTTACATTGGTAAATTTTTTTAATAATTTTGTAATTGTAAAAAACACAAATGTAAGAAATGGGTGAACCCATTGGAAAATTACCAAATCAGGACTTTCTTTTTTAATTTTAAAATATGTTTCAATCCAAGTTAATGGATTTATAGTGTGTATTATATATTCAATAGATATAGTTTTATTTAATTTTATAGTACTCTCTCTATCTATCTGCCCCTTTCCAGGATATAACAATGAAGGGTATTGCATTTTGTAAGAAATTAAAAATATATCATGTTTTTTTGACAACTCATTGCATAGTGTAGTATTGTAATGAGAGATTCCTCCTTTATATGGATATGTAGGACCAATTAAGCCTATTTTCACAATTTCACCTTAATAATTAAAACTTTTCTTTATATAATTCTATTTTCATATCCTTTTCAAAAAGTATAGTAAAGTGTACATCTATATTATCTAAATCACTTATTTAAATATACTTTTTATTTTAAAACAACATCAGTTGCCATTAGATATTAAGTGACTGGAACTATATATAATTTAACATGCTCACATTTAATCTATTTACCCTCTAATTTGAAGCGGATACCTATTTTCTAATAAATTCTTAAAACTCTTGAACTTTCAAATTCAAAAATTAATCACATATTTATTAATTATGTCCATGTCACTTTTTATATTTTAGACTTGTTGTGTAATAATATATACTGTCGCATCATATTGATTTTTAAAAAAACAAATTTAACCGTAGTATATCGATTCAAGGCATAAATTATTTTAATTTGCAACAAGTCTTTTATACCATTCTTTCTAAATCTTTTTCAACCATCATTTTAACCAATTGTTTAAATTTGACTTTTGGCTCCCAATTCAATTCTCTTTTTGCTTTTGAATAATCTCCAACCAATAGATCTACCTCTGCAGGTCTAAAATATTCTGGATTAACTTTTACCAAAATTTTTCTAGTATTTGCATCTTTACCAACTTCATTAACTCCATTCCCATCCCATTCAATACTTATTCCAACTACTTTAAATGAGTTTTCAACAAATTCTTTAATTGTATGAGTTTCGTTTGTTGCTAAAACAAAATCATTTGGTTTATCATGCTGTAATATTTTATACATTCCATACACATAATCTCCTGCAAAACCCCAATCTCTTTTAGCATTCAAATTTCCCAATTCAATACAATCCTGTAATTTATTATATATTTTAGCAACAGCGCATGTTATTTTTCTTGTTACAAATTCTGGTCCTCGCATTGGACTTTCATGATTAAACAAAATGCCATTACTCATAAATAAATTATAACTCTCTCTATAATTCTTTATTGTCCAAAATCCAGCTAATTTAGAAACACCATAAGGACTTCTTGGATAAAACGGAGTGTTTTCTTTTTGCGGAATTTCTTGAACTTTTCCATATAATTCAGAAGTTGCTGCAAAATAAAGTTTTGAATGTGACGAATATGCATATACAGAATTTATTACATTTAAAGTTCCGCTAATATTCACATCATAGGTAAATCTTGGATTTTCAAAAGAAAAACCAACAAAACTTTGAGCTGCTAAATGATATATCTCACATGGTTGAACTGTTTTAATAACAGTATCTATAAATATATTATCTGTAATATCGCCCCAATGAATAATTATCTGTTCCTTTTCTTTGTTTAATAAATACTCCAGATTTCCCAACGAGTTTTGACTATTTCTTCTTACAATTCCATGAACTTCATATTCTTTTTCTAAAAGTAATTTTGCTAAATAATACCCATCCTGCCCAGTAATACCTGTAATTAATGCTATTTTTTTCATTAAATATACTCCTTTATTAATAAAGTTTGTTTTCTTATAAAAAGTAGTATCTTAAAAAGATTTAATTTTTAAAATATTTTTTATCTGGGTAACTCTCATAATATAATTTACCAAAAAGTAGGTATAATAGTAACATCCCACCGCGGTAAAATTTTTAATCTTTTGATATTATTCTCATAAACTTTCATTGCTTTTTTTGTCAACTTTATCCCATTTTGATAAATTCTATCAACCAAATGAACTATGGGATTTACACCTTTCCATTTCATAGTTTTAGCCCATTCGATTACTTTG
>JAAXQB010000127.1 GCA_012329085.1 Methanosarcinales archaeon
ATAGCTGGAATATCAAAAGATTATGGTGCAGAAGTTCCATTTTTAAGACCAAAAGAACTATCAATGGATGATTCGCCAACAATTGATACAATACTACATGTAATAGATTGGTTTGAAAATAAAAATGAATTTTTTGATATTTTAGTGTTGATAGAGCCCACTTCTCCATTAAGAGCTCTTGATGACATAAACAATTGTATTGAAATTTTATTGAAAAATAAAAATTCCGAATCTATTGTAAGTATAGCAAGATTAGAATGTTCCCATCCAGAATTTAATGTAATTTTAAATAAGGAAGGATTTATAAGAAAAATGGATGGTGGGGTGAATTTTAAAGTTTTAAGACGGCAAGAATTAAAGGATGTATATTATTTTGACGGCTCAGTTTATATATCATATATTGAATCGCTTAAAAAAAGAAGAACATTTTATCATGAAAAAACATTAGGATATATAGTTCCAAAATATAAAGCACTAGAAATTGATGATATATGCGATTTTATAATGGTTGAAGCATTGATAAAAATAAAAATGGAGACATTATGAATAAAATCATTATTGGTAAAAGAATTTATTTAAAAGAATTATGTGAAGATGATGCATCTCAACAATATTGTGATTGGTTAAATAATCCTGATGTGAATAAATACATGACTACAAAAAAAACTACAATTGAAGAACTAAAACAATATATTGGTAAAAAAGTAAACGATTCTAATTGTTTATTTTTTGGTATATATTTAAAAGAAAAAAATAAACATATTGGAAATATAAAATTAGAACCAATAAATTTTATAGAAAAAAATGCAACATTAGGAATAATGATTGGCAATAAAAAATATTGGGGACAAGGACTATGCAATGAGTCTATTAAATTACTCGTGAATCATACATTTAACTCATTGGACTTAATAGAAATAAGGCTGGGTGTAATTTCTGAGAATATTGCTGCAATAATATCTTATCTCAAGAGTGGATTTAAAATTGTTGGAATTGATTATAATGCTATTCAATATGGGTGTAATACATATGACAATATTGTAATGAGTATAAAAAATAATAAAGGTGATAAATTTGACAATTAATTATAATAGTGGATACGATCAATGGAATAAAGCAAAAAAATTAATTCCCGGAGGAACTCAATTATTATCAAAAAGAGCGGAGATGTTCTTACCAAAACTTTGGCCAGCATACTATAAAAAAGCAAAAGGAGTTGAAATTTGGGATTTAGATGATAATAAATATACTGATATGTCAATTATGGGAATAGGAAGTTGCATTTTAGGATATTCTGATGATGATGTGAATAAAAAAGTTAAAGAAGCGATTGATTTAGGAAATATGGCAACATTATGTTGTCCAGAGGAAATTGAATTGGCTGAATTATTATTAAACCATCACAATTGGGCAGATATGGTTAGATATGCCAAAACTGGCGGAGAGGCAATGACTATTGCAGTTAGAATCGGGAGGGCATATACTAAAAAAGATAAAATCGCATTTTGTGGTTACCATGGATGGCATGATTGGTATCTATCTTCCAATATCGATAAAGAAGGAAATTTAAACGACCACCTTTTGCCCGGATTAAAACCATTGGGAGTTCCTAAATGTTTAAAAGGAACTGCATTACCATTTAAATATAATCATATAGAAGATTTAGAAAAAATTATTGAAAATAATTGTGATATTGGAGTTATTGTAATGGAGCCAGTTAGACATCATGAACCAGAAAAAGGATTTTTAAATAAAGTTAAAAAAATAGCAAATGAAATTGGAGCAGTTTTAATATTTGATGAAATCACCTCGGGATGTAGGGTAAATGTAATGGGTGCTTACGAAAAATATGGTGTAAATCCCGATATTATTGTTTATGGGAAGGCAATTAGTAATGGTCATCCAATGGCATGTATTATTGGAAAAGAAAATGTTATGGATATAGCACAAGAAACTTTTATAAGTAGCACATATTGGACTGAAAGGGTGGGGTGTGTCGCATCAATAGCAACCATAACAAAATTAAAAAAGAATAATGTTCCAAATCACTTAATTAACATTGGAAATAAAATAAAAAAAGATTGGAAAGAACTCTCAAAAGAACATGAATTAGATATTGAAGTTATGGGAATTCCACCATTGGCAACATTTAAATTTAATTATGAAAACTCTTTGGAATTACATACATTATTTACACAAGAAATGCTTAAAAGAGAATATTTAGCATCAAAAAGTATATATGTTTCTTATGCACACACGGAAGAAATTGTTGAAAAATACATGGAAGGGGTGTGTGATGTATTTGGAACTATAAAAAAAGGATTGGAAGAGAATAAAATTAGGAGTTTATTGGAAGGTCCTATTGCCCATACAGGATTTAAAAGGTTGAACTAAATTTTATGGTAAATCAAATGTTTAATTTAAAAGATAAAGTTGTCATTATAACTGGTGGTTGTGGATTAATTGGGAGTGCATTTTGCAATGAATGTGCAATGAATGGAGCAAGCGTTGTTATAATTGATATTAATGAAAAATTAGGCAATGAATTAGTTAAATCAATCCAAAAAGAAACAAAAAACGAAAACATTCTATTTCAAAAATGTGACATAACTAATAAAGAGGATATTAAAAACTCAATAGAAAACATTCTAAAAAAGTTTGGGAAAATAGACGCATTAATAAATAATGCATACCCAAAAAATATAAATTATGGAAGAAAATTTGAAGATGTCACTTATGAAGATTTTTGTGAAAATGTAAATATGCATTTAGGGGGGTATTTTTTAATTACAAAAGAAGTATCAAAAGTTATGATAAATCAAAATTATGGAAATATAATTTTTATGGCATCAATATATGGATTTTCCGCACCAAGATTTGATATTTATGAAGGAACAGAAATGACAATGCCTATTGAATATGCAGTAATAAAAGGAGGTATAATAAATTTAACAAAATATTTAGCATCATATTTAGGAAAATACAGTATCAAAGTAAATGCAATATCGCCTGGAGGAGTTTTTAACAACCAATCAAAAGAATTTGTTGAAAAATATTGTGAATATGTAAAATTAAATGATAAAATGGCAGATGTCGATGATTTAATAGGAGTTTTAATATTCTTATTAAGCGATGCTTCAAAATATATGACTGGGCAAAATATCATTGTTGATGGTGGATGGAGTTTATGAAAAAAATAAAACCATTATGTGTTATTCCTGCAAGAATGGATTCAAAAAGATTATCTTTAAAAAATATAAAAAATCTATGTGGAATGCCAATGATTGCATGGACTATTGAAGCAGCAATTGATAGTAAGGAATTTGATGTAGTATATGTTTCTACGGAAAATAAAGAAATCGCAAAAATAGCTAAAAAATTTGGTGCTGAAATTAATAAAAGACCTAAAGAATTAGCAGGTGATTTAATTAGTTCCACTGATGTTTGTTTAAATGTATGGGAAACATATAAAGAATATGATACAATGGTTTGTCTACAGCCAACATCCCCACTTAGAACTGCAGAAGATATAAAAAATGCTTTAAAATTTTTTAAAAACCATAAAGATGCTAATTACTTAGTTTCAGTTACCCCTATTGATCCACATTATTTTCACTGGGCTTTAAAAATTGATGATAACGGATATGAAAAAATGTATTTTGGAAATAAATATTTAATAGAAAGACCTTTACTTCCGAAAGTATATAGACCCAATGGTGCCATAAAAATAGGATCAATTAATGAAATTTTAAAAACTAAACATTTTTTTGGAAATAAACTAATATGTTACGAAATGCCTGAAGAAAGAAGTGTACATGTTGCAACACAATTTGACTTTGATGTGTGTGAATATTTAATAAAAAAATATATTCTAAGGAAAAATTTATGATATTGGGAATTTTACAGGCAAGAACCAGTTCAACAAGATTGCCAAGAAAGGTAGTTATGACAATTAGGGGTAAGTCATTACTTGAGTATCAAATAGAACGGATAAAACTAAGTGAAAAAATAGACAAGTTAGTAATAGCTACATCTACAAATTCAGAAGACGATATAATTGTTAAAATTGCAAAAAAGTGTGAAGTAGATTATTATCGTGGAGATCTTAATAATGTATTAGAAAGATTCTATGGGGTATGTAAAAAATACAATCCCAATGCGATAGTTAGACTTACTGGAGATTGTCCATTAATTGATTGTCAAATAATTGATGATATTATTGCAATTTATAAAAAAAATAGAAATTATGATTTAGTTGTAAACACATTTAATAGAACATTTCCTGATGGGATGGATGTAGAACTTTTATCGTTAGATGCTTTTGAGCAAATATACAAAAATTCTAAAACTAAAGAAGAAAAAGAACATGTAACACACTATATTTACACAAACCCCTCTAATTTTAAAGTATTTAATTATTCATATAGGTCCGATTTTTCTCATTTAAGATTAACAGTAGATGAAATTGAAGATTTTGAATTAGTATCAAAAATATATCGATATTTTTTACCTAGAATTGATTTTAGTTGGTTAGATATTATTTCATTACTAACTGAACATCCTGAACTCTTATTTAAAAATAGGTTTCTTATAAAATAGCTAACGAAGGCGTGTTTATGAATGTTGTAATTGCCGGAGTGGTTCATCCTTATTCCATATCATTCTTAAAAGAAATTGCAAAAACTATTGGTTATATAATGCCACCAGAACAAAGTATCGATATAGACAATGAATTTGATTTTTTATTGGCAGAATTTATTTTAAAAAATGTAAAATAAATAATGAATGAAAAAGTAAAATAAATTGTATTTTATATGCA
>JAAXQB010000325.1 GCA_012329085.1 Methanosarcinales archaeon
ATATATTTCAATAGCAATGTAGCCTAATTAGTGAATTGAATAATTAGGGACTAAGGATTTAGATATACAATGAAGGCGTAGGACACTAGTTTTTTAAAAAAATAATTGATTTTTTAATTATCTTTGAAAGTCAAGTCTAACAATTAAAATATCGTGTACAAATCAATTAATATTTATCACATTTGGGGCACTATTTATAAAATTGTAATTAATAATTATCCAATTGGGATAAAATATAACTTAAATGTATAATGTAAATTAGTTATTAGACAGCCTCTATACTTTATAAAATTATACACTCAGAGAAATTTTTAATAGCTTATTCTCGAAGAAAATAAGCGCAATCACTCATTCTTCCAGAATGAGTTTAAGAAAATCTTTGATAGCTCATTCGGAAAGCTCATTCGGGACGAATGAGCGTATGAGAAAATCTTTAATTTTCGAACGAATGAGCGTTATTCAATAACTCATTTGGAACAAACGAGCGTTTGCTCATTCAGAATAAATAATCGTTATCTCGCAATTAAGTTATCTTATCCAATCGTAGAATGCAGTGCCCTCAATTCTTTAATATTGTATTGCCCCGGTGCAACTGCATTGTCAGGAGTGCCATAAGTTAAAACAGAACCATATAACGAAGCTATGATTCGTGAATGCTTGCCAATCTCACCCATCGAAATAGTACAAACGCTCCCCACTTCTTTCATATCAAGTGTCACTGCAAGCAAATTTAACACATCCTTAATCGAATTAGGCATTACAGCAAGTTTTGCAATATCTGCCCCCTCTTTAAAAGATTTATTTAAAATCGCTTTCATAATTTCAATATCAGGCGTATTTAAAAAATCATGTGAAGATATAATTACACTCAATCCATTTTCTTTTGCACATTTAATAACTTCATTTCGTAAAACTTTATCAGTAGATAATTCAATATCTACTGCATCAGCAAATGGAATAAGTTCAATAAGAAATTTAACTCTCTCTTTTTCTGAACCTTCAAAATTTCCACCTTCCTCATGCGAACGATTAGTCACAATACATGGCAAACCAGTATTTACTTTAATCTCTTGTATCAATTTTTTTGATTTTAATATAGATTCGCAAATTTTATCAAATCTAATTTCAAGAACATCTGCAAAATTTCTTGAGAATAATGCTTGCTTTAAAGGATTTTTTGAAATTACAGAAACAATACCTGGCGAATTTACTTTAAAACTTCCAAGTGTAGTCATTATTTTTCAATTATTGTTTCTTCTATATTCATACCAAAGTGGCGAGCCCCATCTTCAATTCTAACTAACACTTCATCTCCATTTTTAAGTTCAGTCACAGGTATAAGTTCCCCATCACTACCAACAAGTTTTATTGTTTCTGCATTTTGAAGTATAGCACTTACAACAATATCATCTACTTTCGCTTCAACAAGCATCATAGGTCGTCTTTCAATTTTTGACCTTCCCACAATCCCATCTCTTTGATTTCCTTGTAGATTTACAATTGTCACGGCATCGCCTGCTTTAAGTTCCGAAAGGTATCTTGTTTTATCTCCAATTAATATATATGCATGCACAGCACCAGCATTTACTCTAAATGGTCTAGATGCAACATATGGACTTTCTTCTGATTCTGAATTTACAAGAAACATTCCTGTTGATTTTGAACCTATGAGCATACCTTCGCCTTTTTCCATTATATTACATGTATCTATGCAAACTCTATCGCCCATGCCAACTTGTCTGACTTCTATAATAGATGCAGAAACAAGATCTAAATCTGAATTTGGATGTTTATTAATCATGGTTGCTGTACTTTTAATCTGGCTTAAATCATCCGTATCCAAAAGAACACCTTCTGAACCATGTTCCATAGTTTCAAGTGCAAGTTTTGCTTCATCTGATGAGCCAACACCTGTGATTATATTTATATTTTCATTCATAAGATTTGCAATTAAATTTTCAAGAGGAATTATTTTCCAATCAGTTCCAATCACAATAAGGTAATCACACACTTTGCCAAGCTCAGCTGCAAATTCTTCATATTTTTTATTCCTAATTATTACAAATCCTGCGACTTTCACACCTTTTTTTGATAATGCATCTGCTGTAATTAAATCCATAGAACCTGTGAAATCGGATGGCAATGGTTTTGTTCCATCTCCTTCTCCGTTTTTTCCAATTACTAAAATATCCGCATCAGGTATATCATGGAAATCGGATACAAATGCCGCAATTTTTATTTTTCCAAGCTTTCGTACATTTTCAATATCAGATTTGTCTATAAGTACATAATCAGCACCAGATTCAAGCCCCATCGTGATTTTATTTTTTTTATCTTCGATACTTCCTATATCGGCTTTTACCCATACTGTTTTATTTTTCATCTACTAGCACTTCCAATGCAGATTCTATGCTTTGTTTTTCATGAACAATTTTTGTTATTGCTTTTGTCATTTTTGTTGGACTTTTATGTTGAAATACATTTCTACCAATTGCAACACCTCTTGCACCTGCATTCATTGCATTACTTATCATTTCAAGAAATTCTCTGTCAGTGTTTGTTTTTGGTCCACCTGCAACTATAATGGGAATTGGACATCCATCTACAACTTCCTTAAATGAGTCTATACATCCTGTATATACAGTTTTAATTATATCACTTCCAAGTTCTGCACCAATTCTTACAACATGTGCAACAAGGTCTTTATCATATGGATTTTTGATATTTTTACCTCTTGGATACATCATAGAAAGCAAGGGAATTCCATAATGGTCACAGTCCCTTGCAACATTCCCAAGTATTTGAAGTTGTGCAGATTCTGTTTCAGAACCTATGTTGACATGAAGAGATATTGCATCTGCACCTAATTGGATGGCTTCTTTAACAGTGCATGCTTGCACTTTATCATTTGGATCCGGACCGAGTGCCGTAGATACACTTGCATGTATGATTAATCCAATATCAAGACCATATCCTCTATATCCATGTTCAACCATCCCCTTATGCATAAGAACTGCATCTGCTTTGCCTTCTGCTACTTTATTAATGGACTCTGCAATATTGCTTAATCCTTTTATAGGCCCATCTGAGATTCCATGATCCATTGGAATTATTACCATGCTTCTACTTTTTTTATGTATTATTCGTTCAATTCTAATTTGTTTTCCTATTTTTGACATAATTGTCCCTTGTTATTTAAATTTTTAATTTATTTTTAATTATATATAATTTATAAAGTTATATACTTAACACTTATTCTCTTTGAAAATGTGCTCTCGAAGAAAATGAGCGTTTGCACATATCGAAATGAATAATCGTTATATTGTTCTTTTTCTTTTACAGACCTTGCAAATTGTGCAGATTGTTAAAATCCAATCAACATTTAATTTTTTTCATTCATAGAGATAATAGGCATTATCTTGTTTAATATTAACAATTTTTCAATTGTATACTAAACACTAATTCTCTTTGAGAATGAGTTAGAGAAAATTTCAATTTCTCGTATTTTTACTATTTATAATATAATTTCAAAGTCAAAAATTATATTACAAAAATCCCACCATTCTAAATATTAAATCATACCAATCTACCCTGGTTAATTGATTATACAAACATCAAGCGTCCTTTTGGCTCAGGAATTGGGAGTCCTAATTCTCTATTAATATCAAGCCATTCTTGTATTACTGCTTCCACATTAGATAGAGCTTTTTGATATGTTTCTCCATCTGCCATACAACCAGCCAATTCAGGAACTTCAGCGATGAATATGTTACCCTCTCCACTCCAATAAATAATCACTTCATATCGTGTCATTTTGACCTTCAAGTTTGTATTTTAAAATCACATTGCGAACCTGTTTGACTTGATACGGTTTAACCTTCGAGCCTTTAGACTGTAAATTTAAAATTTCTTTGATGTCATTTTTAGTGAAAATATGATGGCTACATCGAATCCGTTCTTTAAAACCTAACCTATTTAGTAATTGACACATCCTATCAAAAGAAATGTTTGCATCGGATGTGCCACATAAAATTTGTACCAGAAGTTTACCATATGAGCTCATGTATTATATTTTTTTTTCTTAATCGTGATAATGTGTGACATACTAACATACTTATTTATAATTGCATGATATTTAAAATTATCTATCTTTTTGACAAATACATAATGAATTGAATGATTTTATTATTGTAAAAAATTATTGTTTTTTTTATCAGGTTTAATATATTAAACATTTATGCCACAAGCATTGATTATAATTCAATGAAAATGCCCCATATTGGAATTTTTAACTTTTTATGCTATTTTATATTTTAGATGTCATAATAAAATATGTTTAACGATTTTAATTTTTTGATTACCCATTTGACTATATGGAAATTACATTTTTAAGTATTTTGCCACAAAACACAATCTAAATATTTTTCTAAAATTAGAATTGGACAATTTTTTTGAATACGCTCCCTATAAAATATGTTTTTAATTTTAGTTCCAATCAACTATAAAAATAATGCCAATTATGCAATTAGAAAAACATCTTTAAGCTGTAACAATAATTAGGCAAAAAACAAACACAAAATATCAATAGTTCACATTTTACCATGCGTTAAAATTGATATTAAAAGCCAAATTCCCATTATACCAGCACCAATAAATCCAATTATTCCTATGAGTGGAATATCTAAAAAATGTGGCGGAATATTTGAAAGAACAATCAATGAAGAGCCTATGATAAGTGATGATAACACAATAGCAAAGCTTATTCGATTGCTCACTCTTTCAAGAGTGTCCATCGCGGTATTAAGTCCAATATGTTCAAATTTAATTTTTGTTTTTCCTTTTGAAATATCATTCAATACATTCTGAATGTTTCTTGGAATTTCTTTTAAATTGTTAATGACTTTATTATAATTTTTCAATTCATTTTTAATTATATATGAGGGAGATATTCTTTTTTTATAAATGGAAGTTATAATGAGTGCCGATTGTTCTGTAATATTAAAATTTGGATCAAGCATTTTTCCTATTTGCTCAATTGTAATCATTGCTTTTGACATCATAAACATGTCTCTTGAAAGTTGAAGACCATGCGTTTCTCCAATGTATATGCATTGATTTAATACGCGAATTGTATCAATTTCTTTTAATGGTTTGTGTGCATATTCTTCAATTAAATCTAATATATCCAGTTCCAATTCTTGACGATTTGGTTCTTTTTGATATTGCATAAGTTTCAAAATTGCATTTGTTGCTTTAATTTCATCCCGATTGGCAATTGCAAAGACGTAATCTATTATATAATCTCTTGTTATTTTATCCAATCGACCCATCATCCCAAAATCCAGATAACATATTGTATTTTTTGGAAGAATTAATAAATTACCAGGATGGGGATCTGCATGAAAAAAACCATTAATAAATATCTGCTTAAAAATTGAATTAGCACCTCTCTTTGCAATCAATTTTTTGTCATATCCTTTTAATTCAAGTTCATCTATTTCAGATATTTTTATCCCAGATACGAATTCCATTGTTAAAATATACCGTGTAGTCCTATCTGAATATATTTTTGGGACATATATATAAGGATCGTTTACAAATTGTCTTGCAAATCGTTTAGCGAAAACCGCTTCATTGATATAATTTAGCTCTTTTCTTATTGTAGTTGAAAATTCTTTTACTATATTTACAGGATTGCAAATTTTATATATTTCACCTTTTTTTTCAAGTATGGTCGCCATATGAAGTAAAATTTCAAGATCAATTTCAACAATATCTTCAATATCAGGTCTTTGCACTTTAACTGCTACTTTTTCTTTATTATACAATACTGCTTTATGTACTTGCCCTATTGATGCAGACGCAATCGGTACTTCGTAAAAACTTAAAAAAATTTCATTTAAAGGAGCATTAAGTTCAGATTCAATTATATCTTTTACAGTATCAAATGAAAATGGTGTTACACTATCCTGCAATTTTTCAAACTCAATAACATATTCCATTGGAATTAAATCCGGTCGAGTTGAGAGAACTTGCCCCATTTTGATAAATGTTGGTCCAAGTTCTTCAAAAGCCATTCTAATTCTAACAGACAATGCGTATTTATCAGACAAAACTTCTTGTTTTTTAATATATTCAGGAAGTTTAATTTTAAAATAATGCCCATATGCCACATAATCAAGAAGGTCTTCAAATCCATATTTAAATAATACAGAAAGAATTTGATAATATCTTTCAATATGACGATATGTGTTTGAAATTATATTTATTTTATGAGTGGACATTATTTTAAAAATTTGTTTTTAATAGCTCATTTGGAACAAATGAGCGTTTGCTCGTTCGGAACAAATGAGCGATAAAGAAAATATTTGATTTTCGTTTTCAAACGAATGAGCGTTATCTCATTTTTTTATCTATATATGCATTATAATTTAGCGTTCATTATTTAAATCTTATATCCGCAAATTACGCAGATTTTTTATTCATTTTTTTACTGCATATAATTTATAAAGCTTGTTCTCAGAGAGAACGAGCGTTTATTATATACTTATCATTCATTCTTTCAGAATGAATTGGATAAATTTCCTTTTTTATCGCTATAAATATTAAAAATGATTTAAAGTATAATAGGATTGTAAAATTATAAATATAAATCTATGCATATTAAAATATAAGTACAAATAAAATTATTTACATTATAAAAGACTTCTATTTATTTATAGTATTAGCCTTATTAATTTTTAGACTGTATATAATCTATAAATTATATACTAAACACCCATTCTTTTAGAATGGGTTGGATAAATTTCCAATAGCTCATTTGGAACAAATGAGCGTTATCTCGTTAAATTTAGCTCAATAGACTATATTGCAAAAAAAATTAAATGCTTTTAAAAATTTTTATTGCACGATGTAGAGTTATATTTACCACACATATTATTAACAATGAACTACTTAAAAGTAGTATTCTTAAAAAATATTATAAATAGAGATGATGTTTATTCTCTTTAAGAATGAGTTATTAAATTTTTATTTAATTCATTCAAAATGAGTGAATATTAAACATCTAATGTTACAAATTATATATAACGCCCATTCTATTTAAAAGAATGTGCTAATAAAAAAAGGTGAATAAATTGATAGAAACAATAATAGACATTGCAACAACTGGCGTTGAGCCCATATCCTCTGACATATCCATTCTTAAAGCAATTGGATTGATGGAAACTAATAAATATCACAATTTAATTGTTGAAAAAGAGGGGGATATATATTTCGTGACTATGCACGATCTTCTTCGTTCTCATTCAGTGAATCAACATATTGATTCACTAATATATAAGCCATATTGTGTAAATGAAAACACACCTATTATGGATGCAGTATATAATATTTTAAGTAGTGGACAAAGATCTGCGCCTGTTATAGATGATAAAGGAAATTTAAAAGGAATTGTGACTGATTATGATGTACTAAAATATGTTTCTGAATTAGATTTCTTTAAAAATATTGTCATAAAAAAGATAATGACAAAAAATCCAATCATTTTACATAAAGATGATAGTATTGGAAAAGTAAGAAGTACAATGTCAAAACAAGGAATCGGAAGAATCATTATAGTAGATGAAGAAGAATTGCCTATTGGAATTGTGACTGAAAATGATATTTTAAAGAAAATATACAAACCAAAAAAGAAAATGACAGTCGGAGAACTTGCAGGCGAGAAAGTACCACGAATGGCACAACCAGTTTCTATGATTATGAATGCTACACTCATAACTGCAACTATTGAAGATTCCATTGCAACAATTGCAAATCTTATGAAATCACATAATATTAGAAGTATCCCTCTTGTCAAAAATAATATACTTAAAGGAATTATAACAAGACTTGATATTTTAAAATACATAAAAAGCTTAAAAGAAGAATCTACTATTGAAGTTGAAATTAATGGTGTATTTGATGAAGAGCATAGAGAACTTGCAGAGAGAATATTGGATACTGAAATTAAAAAGATTGCAAGGAATTCAAAGAGGATTCATTGGATAAAAGTTTCAATTAAAAAAGTACATGATAAAGGAGGCGTTCCTGCATACAATGTAAAAGTGTATGTAAAAACTCCTAAAAAATTATATGTTTCAGAAGGAAGACCAAAAGTTTCGGAAAAAACAAAGATTAATTTAGAAGGTGAAGAAATTCGATTGATATCAGAAAAACAGAGGTGGGATTTCATTGAAGTTTTAAAAGACGCTCTAGAATCTGTTAAAAAGCAAATTGGGAGTGATAAGAGTAGGTGGAATGACAGATAATTAAATATACGAGATTTCTTATTTTTAAGATGAGTTCGAGAAATTAAAAAATTTCTTTAATTCATTTTTATAAAAAAATCATGAAACTGATTTCAGAATAAAGATGCTAAATTTTATCCACCAATTTATATGGGGATTGTAGGGTTGCTAATATTCATACATCTTGCATATTATCCAGAAGATATTTGGTTTATATACATACTATTGACAATAGGATTTTTTGCTTTTTTTGGTATTGCAGGTTTATATCTTGATTTTTTTAATATTGGAAGTGAAGCAAAAAAGAAAATAAATGAAAGCGATTCATTTATAAATTAATTACATATATTAATTTTAAACATAACGCTCAAATAAATATATAAAGGTAAAAAAATGCATCAAGAAAATAATCAAATAATTTCTTTAGAAAAATATATACAAGCATTTAAGATTGTGTATAAAAAAAAGATACAAAGTGCAATATTAATGCATTTTTTAATATTTGGAATAGCATTTGCAATCATATATACCACATACAATCCAAGCATTAGTTTTTTTATATACACAATAATAGGAATTACAATTATTTTAAGTTTAGAACATATTGTTAATATAAATGTTATTAATAAAGTTGAAAAAGCAATACACGCATATAATATAGACACATTTAAACATGGATTTAAAGAAGAATTTAAACAGCAATATATGAATGTTATTAAAATTAATATGTCAATTTATTTATTAATTACTGGAATATTAACATATATATATCTTACATACTATTCAGATGATACTTGGTTTAAATATATTCTTGTAATAATAGGGTTTTTTATTTTATCTTTTATTTCTATAGAAATTTTTTTTGTGGATAAATTTGTTAAAATGTTAGAAGAAGAAACAGAAACAAAAGCAGTTCTTTTATAAACTAATTATCCATATTAATTTTAAACAAAACGCTCAAACAAATATACAAAAGTAAAAAATATGCATTCAGAAAACAATCAAACAATTCTCTTAGAAAACTATCTAAAAATATTTAAAAGTACATTTAAAGAATATTTGATGGGTACACTTTTAATATCTCTTTTAATAGTTGGAGTGGTATTTGCAATTATATTCGCTATATTTAATCCGAGTGTTAGTTTTTTTACATATGTGCTAATAGGTATAGCGATTATATTTGGGTTAGAATATTTTAGTATGACAAATATTATTAATATTATTGACAAAGTTAAAAAAACAATGCATGCATATAATTTAGATGAATTCAAACATGAATTTAGAAAAGCATTCAAACAACAACAAATAAAAGACATTAAAATTTACATTCCAATTTATTTATTAATTATTGGAATATTGACACACATACATTTTGCATACTATCCAGAAGACATTTGGTTTATACCCATACTTGTGATAATAGGAATTTTCATTTTAGTCACCATTACCAGTCCTTCTAGTGATGAATTTATTAAAATTGTTGAAAAAGATATAAACGAGAAATTGGAAATTTCTCTAACTCATTTAAAATGAATGGGTGTTTAGTCTATAACTTTATAAGTTATATACAAAAATAAAATAAATGAATGCAATTCTTTTATAAATTGATTGTGTAATATTAATTTTTAAATGATACACGCCAAATAAATATACAATATAATGCTAATTCTCTTCGAGAATAAGCTTTGAAAAGAATGAATGTTAAGTATATAATTTTATAAATTATATGTAATGCCCATTCTCCTTCGGAAGCACATTCTTAAAAGAGAATGTGCGTTTAATGTGCTAGTAAAAATAAAAAAAATGCATCAAGAAAATAATCAAATAATTTCTTTAGAAAAATACATACAATCATTTAGAAGCGTGTATAAAGAATATACGAGAATTTCACTTTTAATACTTTTGTTAATATTCGGAGTGGTATTTGCAATCACATATATTTTATTCAATCCAAGTGTTAATTTTTTTATACTTGTAATAATTGGAATTGGGATTATTATAGGTTTAGAAAGTTTTAACAATATAGATATTATTGATAAAGTTGAAAAAAGAATGCATGGGTCTAATTTAAATGAATTTAAACAATTGTTTAGAAAAGTATTTCATCAACAACATATGAAAAATATTAAAATCTGTGTGCCAATTTATATTATAATTATGGGGATGTTAATCTATGCATATATTGCATATTACGCAGAAGATGTTTGGTTTGTATATATATTTGCAATAATTGGACTTTTTATTTTGCTTTCTATAATTAATCCATATTCTGATGAATTTTTTAAAATAATTGAAAAGGAAGCAGAAATAAAAGCAAAAGAAAACAATTCTTTTATAAATTAATTAAGTATATTATTTTTTAAACAATACTTATATATGCAAATAATGCATTTTAATAATGATTGATTTAAATTCTCAATTATATGCATTCAAATAGAATCTTTATGGGTCTCATTTTTTAGAATGTAGGTGTCTTGAATAATCATGTGTGCCACACATTTTTTTATAGTATATAATTTGTAAAGCTCGTTCGGAACGAACGAGCGTTTATTAATTATATACTGGGAGAAATTTTCAATTTTTCGGAATAAATCATAGAAAATCTATGATTTTCAAAAAAGTTAAATAGATTATGTGCAATTTTTATAAGTTCATAATATTTTTAGTTTTTGTAAAGGGTATCAATTATTAATAATTTTTTCATAAAAATCCTCTATAAGAAATTAAAATTTTCTCTTATAAAAAAATGTTGAACGAGAAATTAAAATTTTCTCTAACTCATTCAGAATGAATGAGTGTTTAGTATATAATGTTATAAGTTATATATAACGCCCATTTTCCTTTCGGAAAATGTGCTAATAAAAAAATTATAAATGCGTATGAATTATTTGTAATTAAAATTAGAAAAAAATACAAACAAATATTATTCATTTTTATACTTTAACATATCAATTTCATACAATTGCGAGTTAATTATGGAAAAAAAAATAGAATCTGATGCAGAACTTGAACTTTTTGATGAAGATTTTGAAACAACTGAATTGGTCGAAATTCCAAAATTATTGATTGATCAAATCATTGGTCAAAATCATGCTGTAGAAGTTATCAAGAAAGCTGCAAATCAAAGACGGCATGTGATGATGATTGGAACTCCAGGGACTGGAAAATCATTACTTGCAAAAGCAATGGCAGAATTGCTTCCAAAAG
>JAAXQB010000074.1 GCA_012329085.1 Methanosarcinales archaeon
AGTTGAATCTGCAACTAAACCGTCTATTGTAATCGTTCCATCATTTCCTGGATTACAAGTTGTTGGGTCAGTATGAGTTACTTCACTAATAACAGGAATTGCATCTATTACAACTTCAGTACAAGTTGCTGGACTTGTACAGCCTGCAGTTGTAACCGTAACACAATATGTTCCTGTCATACTTGCAAGTGTTCCTGTTAATGTTACACTTTGAGTTGTTCCAACAGTTACTCCGTTAAAATCTTTCCACTCATAAGTATCTCCAACACTATCTGTTGTTAAAACAATATCAGTTCCTTCACAAACAGGTCCATTATTATAAGCATTTGGAGCCATTGGTGCTCCTGGATCTACTAAACTTGTATCTACTTGATTACTTGTACATCCACTTGCATTTTCAACACTAATAATGTAAGAGCCTGCATTTAAAACAGTGAAAGTAAACGTACTTCCTGCTGGATTTATTGGACTTGGCAACCCACCTAAAACAGTATATGTTCCTGCTTGTAAGCCGTCTATTGTAATCGTTCCGTCAGAAGCTGCACAAGAAGTTGGATCTGTTACAGCAGTAATACTAATTGTATCAGCAGAATTTACAACAACTGTTGTTTGTGATGGTAAACTTTCACATCCATTAACGGTAACTGTTACAGTATATATTCCTGAACAAGATGCCGTTACATTCGTTAAAATTGGATTTTGTAAAGTATCATTTGGTGAACTAATACAAGGTCCTGTCCATAAGAAACTGCCTGTTCCTGTTGCTGTTAATTGTATATCATCTCCTTCACAAGCTGGACCATTATTAGTAACTGTTGGTGCACTTGGTAAAGCAGGTTCTGTTAATGTAACTGAAATACTATTGCTTTGGCAACCTACATTTGTTGTAACATTAATAATATAATTTCCTTCTTCTAAATCTGTAATCGTATAAGTATTTGAAGTTGGAACAATTGAACTTGTACTTGTACCACCATTTGTTGTTAAAGTATAAGTTGAATCTGCAACTAAACCGTCTATTGTTATTGTACCATCATTTCCTGGATTACAAGTTGTTGGGTCTGTATGTGTAACTTCACTAATAACTGGTAATGGGTTTATAACAACATTAGTACAAGTAGCTGGACTTGTACAGCCTGCGGTTGTAGTAGTAACACAATAATCTCCAGAATTGGCAACTGTTGTATTTGTAATTGTAAAACTTTGGTTTGTATTTACAACTGTACCATCCAATGTCCATTCGTAAGTATCTCCAATACTATCTGTATAAATTGTAATATTTTCGCCTTCACAAACAGGACCTAAATTTACTGCATTTGGAGCAGCAGGACTTCCTGGATCTACTAAACTTGTATCTACTTGATTGCTTATACATCCATTTGCATTTTGTACACTTATAGAATAAGCACCTGCACATAATGCAGTGAATTGGTAAGTAGCTCCAACAGTACTAAAACTTGTTGGTGTAATTCCACCTAATACAGTATAATTTCCTGCCGTTAAACCATCTATTGTTATTGTTCCATCACATACAGTACAAGCCGTAGGGTCTGTAACAGAAGTAATACTAATTGTATCTGCTGAATTTACTACAACTGTTGTTTGTGCTGGTAAACTTTCGCAACCATTAACAGTTACTGTTACGGTATAAATTCCAGCATCTGACAATGTAACTCCAGACAAAATTGGATTTTGCATTGAACTTGTATAACCTGTAGTGCTTGTCCAAGAGAAATCTCCTGTTCCGCTTGCTGTTAATTGAATATCTCCTCCTTCACAAACAGGACCATCATTTGAAACTGTTGGTGCACTTGGTAAAGCAGGATTTGTTAATGTAACTGAAATACTATTTGATTGACAAGCAGAACTTGTTTCTACATAAATAGTATAAGTTCCTTCACATAAATCTTCAATTGTGTATATACTACTGGTAGGAATAATTTGACTACTATTTCCATTTATAAATAAAGTAAATGTATCATTAGCAGTTAAACCATCTAATACAAATGTACCATCACAACTATCAGGGTCACAACTTGTAGGATCTGTATGAGAAACTTCACTTATTGTTGGTGTTGGATTAATTACAACATCTACGCAAGTAGCCATTGAAATACAACCTGCTAATTCAACTGTTAAACAGTATTGCCCAGCATCTGTAACATCAATATTTGAAGTAGTGAAACTTGGTAAAGTTGATGTATTAGGACCAGTCCAATTGTATGAATACAAAGCATTTGTACTATCTGTGCTTAATACTAAATCTTCCCCTTCGCATAAAGGACCATTTTGATTAATATTTGGTGCATTAGGACTTCCCGGATCTACTAAACTGGCTGTTACTACATTACTAATACAACCGTCCACATTTTGAACACTAATAGAATAAGATCCTGCTGTAAGACCTGTAAAAGTATATGTTGTACCTGTTGCTGTAAAGTTTGGTAAGCCACCTAAAGTTATGTAAGCACCTGGCGATAAACCATCAATAGTGATTGTTCCGTCAGCTGTTAAACAAGCGGTTGGATCTGTTGTTGCTGTAATACTAATAGTATCAGCATCATTTATAGTAACTATTGTTTGAGCTGAATCGCTTTGACAACCATTTACTGTAACAGTAACAAAATAAGTACCTGCATCTGCTAAACTTACATTATACAAAATAGGATTTTGCATTGCATTTGTATATCCAGTTGTGCTTGTCCAAGCAAATGTACCAACGCCAGTAGCTGTTAATTGAACATCATCTCCTTCACAAGCTGGACCATCATTTGAAACAGTTGGTGCATTCGGTAAAGCAGGATTTGTTAATGTTACTGAAATACTATTGCTTTGGCAACCTGCATTTGTGGTAACATTAATAATATAATTTCCTTCTTCTAAATCTGTAATCGTATAAGTATTTGAAGTTGGAACTATTGAACTTGTACTTGTACCACCATTAGTTGTTAAAGTATAAGTTGAATCTGCTACTAATCCATCAATTGTAATTGTTCCATCATTTCCTGGGATACAAGTTGTTGGGTCAGTATGTGTAACTTCACTAATAACTGGTAATGGGTTTATAACAACACTAGTACACGTTGCAGGACTTGTACAGCCTGCAGTTGTTATAGTAACACAATAATCACCAGAATTGGCTACTGTTGTATTTGTAATTGTAAAACTTTGGTTTGTATTTACAACTGTACCATTCAATGTCCATTCGTAAGTATCTCCAATACTATCTGTAAAAATAGTAATATTTTCTCCTTCACAAACAGGTCCTAAATTTACTGCATTTGGTGCAGCTGGACTTCCTGGATCTACCAGACTTGTATCTACAATATTACTGATACAACCATCAGCATTTTGAACACTAATTGTATATGGTCCAGCATCTAAACCTGTAAAAGCATAAGTAGCACCAACTGAACTAAATGCTGTTGGTGTAATTCCACCTAAAACAGTATAATTTCCTGCTGAAAGACCATCGATTGTAATTGTACCATCAGTTGCCATACAAGCAGAAGGATCAGTAACTGCAGAAATACTAATTGTATCGGCAGTATTGATAACTACTGTAGTTTGAGCTGCTGGACTTTCACATCCATTTACAGTAACTGTTACAGAATAAATTCCTGCATCAGAACTTGTAACGTTTATTAATAAAGGATTTTGTAAAGTATCTTCTGGGAAACTTAAATTTCCACCTGTCCATTGGTAAGAACCATTTGCTGGACCAAAAGCTGTTAATTGAATATCGCCACCTATACAGACTGGACCATCATTTGAAACGATTGGAGCAGAAGGCGTAGCAGGGTCATTTAATGTTACAGAAATTGGATCGCTTACACATCCTTCATTAGAAGTAACAGAAATTGTATAAGTTCCTGCACATAAATCTTCTATAGAATATGTAGCACTTGTAGGTATGATTTGACTATTTCCACCATTTACTGTTAAAGTAAAAGTGTCGTTAGCTGTTAAACCATCTATTACGATAATTCCATCACAAGGAGCACCGCAAATTGTTGGGTCTGTATGGCTTAATTCGCTGATAATTGGTTTTGGGTTTACAACTACATCTTCGCAAGTTGCAGCAGAAACACATCCTGCCATTTCAACAGTTAAACAATATTGCCCAGACATAGAAGGAGTTGCCCCACTTCTAATTACACTTGAAGAAGAACCAGAAGAAGAAAATCCTCCAGAACCTGTAAAAATATATGTATATGCAGGGTTTATACTATCTGTACTTAATAGTAATGTTGCTCCTTCGCAAATAGGACTATTTGTGATTAAATTTGGAGTATTTGGTGCATTTGGATCAACTAAACTTGTATCAACTAAATTACTAACACAATGTGTTGCTGTTACCGTAGCAAAGAAAGAATGTGGACCAGCAACTAAACCTGTATAAGTATAAGAAGAACTTCCAGCTGTACCAATAGGAGCATCATAAATTAATCCAATTGTTAAACCATCAATAGTAATCGTTCCGTCTGTTGCTCCACAAGCAGTAGGGTCAGTTGTAGCAGTAATCCAAATTGAATCACTTGGGTTTACAATTACATTGGTTTGACCTGCAACACTTGTACAACCGTTTACGGTTACAGTTACTTGATAAAATCCTGAACAAGCAACATCTACATTGGTTAATAAAGGATTTTGTAAAGTATCATCTGGTGAACCAATACAGTTTCCTGTCCAAGCATAAGTAGCACCTGCAACTGGAGTAACAGATAATTGTACATTTCCGCCTTCACAAACAGGACCATCATTTGATGGAACTGGTGCTACTGGCATAGTAGGACCTGTTAAAGTTTGACAAACTGCATTTGAAACACAAGAAGAATCTGTTGTTACAAAAACACAGTGATTTCCTGCATCTAAACCTGTTATCATATATGTAGAACCTGCAGGAGTAATAGAACTTGTATTTCCATCAATATCTATTGTATAAGTACTTCCTCCTGTTAAACCATCTATTGTTATCGTTCCTTCATTACCTGGTGTACAAGTTGTAGGATTTGTAAAAGTTAAAATAGATAATGTTGGCATTTCATTTACCACAACATCCATACAAGTATCATTAGATACGCAACCTGCTACATTAATAGATACACAATATGTTCCTGCATCTGAAACAGTTGCATTTGAAATTGTTGGATTTTGAGTATTCCCTCCTGGGAAAGTTGCTCCATTATGTGTCCAAGTATAAGATGCTCCTCCTACTGTTGAAGCTGTAAGATGAATATCATTTCCTTCACAAACAGGACCATCATTTGAAATAGATGGTGCAGGTGGCGGTGTTGGACTTAATAAGCAAGTATCTACTGCATTTGATTGACAACCATTCTCTGATATTATTATTTGATAACAACCTGCTGCTAACTCAATAAAAGTATATGATGTTCCGAAAGGAATAATTGAACTTGGTAAAGCAGTTGGTCCAGTAGAAATTACAGTATAAGTAACCCCAGATACTAAACTTTCAATAGTAATTGAACCATCAAATAAACCTGTAAAAGGATCTGCGATACAAGAAGTTGGATCTGTAGTAGCAGTAATAGAAATTACTGGAGCAGTATTTACAGTTACGACTAAAGAAGAAACTGCACTAACACAACCATTTACGCTTACAGTACAATTGTATGTTCCTGCCATAGCAGTTGTCATTGAAGCTCTTACTGGATTTTGGTCTGAACTTGTAAAAGCTAAAGGACCTGTCCAAGCATAAGTAGCACCTGTTACGGTATTGCTATTTAATTGTAAATCGTCTCCTACACAAACAGGTGAATTACTTGAAATTGTTGGAGCAGCAGGTGTTGCTGGATCTACTAAAGTAGCACTTAAAGTATTTGAAATACATCCTGTAGCAGTATCTGAAACAAAGAAACTATATGAACCAGAACAAATTCCTGTTTCTATATATTCCCCTGAACCATCAGCTGTGAAATAGCCTACAAAACTTCCTCCATATTGGTAAGATTGACCTGGATTTAAATCTGTAAATTGTATTGTTCCATCACAACCTAGACTACAAGTAGTTGGGTCGATTACATTTCCTAAAACAATTGTTGGGTTTTCATTAACAACAACATCTACACAACCTGGTAAAGAAACACAACCACCTTCTGTAACTGTAACACAGTATTGACCAGAATTTGTTGTATCTACACCAATAATAATTGGGTTTTGTAAAGTACTTGTAAAGCCTGGACCTGTCCAAGCATAAGTAGCACCTGGGTTGGCTGAATAGCTTAAATTTATGTTTCCTCCTTCACAAACAGGACTGTTGCTTGTTGGTGTTGGTGTAGTTGGATTTGTTGCAATATTTAATGTTACAGAAACAACATTTGAACCACAGCCTTGCGGACTTGTAGTAACAGAAATATTGTAAGTTCCTGCGAATAAATTTGTAAAAGTGAATGTTGTTCCACTTGCTGTTATATTTGAATACCCTGTAACTCCAAAGACAGTATATTGCTGACCATTTGTTAAACCACCAATAGTAATAGTTCCTTCATTTCCAGGATTACAAGTAGTTGGATCTGTGGAAGCATCTAAAGTTAAAGCTGTTGTATCATTTACAACAACAACTGTATTTGAAGATGGACTTACACAACCATTTACTGTAGTAATAACATTATATGTTTTAGCATCAGAAGCACTTGCGTTTAAAATTGTTGGATTTTGCATAGAACTTGTAAAACCTACTGGAGTAGAAGTCCAAGCGTAAGTAGCACCAACACCACCACCTGTGGCAGTTAAGTTGATATCATCTCCTTCACAAACAGGGCTATTGCTTCCTACTGTTGGAGCAGAAGGCATAGTTGGTCCTGTTAAAGTTTGTAATACAGTATTTGAAAGACAAGTAAGCCCTGTAACTTCCGCAGTAATAGAATAATTTCCTTCACAAAGAGAAGCGAAAGTATAAGATGCAGAACTTGCTGTTGCTGTAAAAGATGTATCTCCACAAGTAGGACCTGTTACAACAAAATCGTAAGAAGTTCCAGAAGTTAATCCGTTTATTGTTATTGAACCTTCGTTTCCAGGAACACAAGTAGTAGGATGAACGAAACCAATTACTTGAATAGTAGGAACTGGGTTTACAATTACATTGGTACAAGTTGTTGGACCTGTACAACCAAATGAAGATGTTAAAGAAACACAGTATGAACCTGTAATTCCATTAGCAATTGTAATTGTAGGTGTTGTCGTTGTTTGAGGTGAACCAACAAAAGGACCACTCCAATTATATGTAGCACCAAGAACCAAAGGTGTAGTCAAATCAATATTATTTCCAACGCAAATTGGACTATTGCTTGTAATACTTACTGGTGCAGGAGGTGAGGCTGGATCTACTAAATTTGTATCAATTGCCACAGAGAAACAACTTGTTGTTAAATCTTCTATGATTATAGTGTATGAATCTGCATCTAAATTATTATAAGTATAAGTTGTAATAGTAGGTGGCATATTTCCAACTGGAGTATTTACACCATTTAAGAAAGATCTATAAGTATGTGTAGCATCTAAACCACCAATTGTTATACTTCCGTCTGTTGCTCCACAAGTTGTAGGGTTTACTACAGAAGTAATTGTAACAGCTGGACCGTTGCTTACATTTACTGTAGTAGTGCTTACGGTATCAGAAAAACAATTATGTACATTAATTACTAAATAATAATTTCCTGTATCTGTTAATTGAACAGAAGTTAATAAAGGTTCTCTTATTGTTGCAGAATCACCATTCGGGTAATACCAAGTATAAGATGCACCCGATATATTATCATAAGTTAATTG
>JAAXQB010000255.1 GCA_012329085.1 Methanosarcinales archaeon
GAATATTTATAACTTCTATAGTAACATGACTTGCATTTTTAATTTCAAAATTTACATAAACACTTAAATTTTTATAAATTGGTTTGTGTATAAACTGACTAAAATTATTATAATCTTCTATTCCAACAGTACCATTACAAACAGCTCCTAAATCTGCTCTTGAGTAATTAGCGAGTAACGTTTCATTAACTATTGCAGTATCAATACATAACCAATCTTCTAAAATAGCAGCATATATACTTCTAAAATCAGTTGTAAAATTTAGGTTTTCATCTTCATTTAAATCACTTAAGTCAGGATGTGTGCCTATAAAACCATTTCCTTCAAGACCTTCACCAAATAACATCATTGTAGAGGCAGATCCATGATCTGTACCATCAGACGCATTTTCTTCTGGTCTTCTACCAAACTCTGATATAGTCATTGCTAATACATTTTGACCAACACCTGTATCATCTAAATCTTGATAAAAATTAGTTACTGCATTAGTTAAATCTTGTAATAATTGTTGTTGATCTACTAATTGGTTTATATGGGTATCAAAACCATCTAAGGTTACCATATAAATTTTTGTTCCTAAATTTCCTTTTATTAATCGTGCTACAATAGCAAGTTGTTGAGCAATATCTGAGGTATTGTAATTCGCATTATTACTACCATTATTATAAGCTTCATGAATTACTCCAGCATAAGTATATGTTGTATTTACAACTGAACGAAGCCAACCTAATTGATTACCAAATGTACATGAAGGTACATTTTCTACATCATAAACAACACCATTTTGTGCAATTGCTTCTAATTGATCTGGATTTGCAACCGAAAATGCATAACCTGCATCTTCGCCAGTAAATAATAAATTACTTAAACTCCCTATTTGGATCGCTGGTGGTATTTCTGGTGGATTTAATAAATAATCTGGATACAAATCTTCAAAATATCGGCCATAAACACCTGTTTGTACTCCAGCACCATTATTTCCTGCACTAGACCAAATATCTGCCGAACTAAAATGTGATAAATTCTGATTAGGATAACCTACACCATGTGCTATTTTCATTTTACCACCACTCCAAAGTGATTGTAATTCTTGCATATAATTTGGCATTCTAAAATCATCTGATAATGCAAAAGAATTGTTATTTTCTATCTTAATGTTTGGTCTTAAGTTTGCATAAGTATCGTAATCATATTGTGGTATCACAGTATTTAAACCATCATTTCCTCCTTTTAATCTAATTATTACCAAAACTCTATCATTGTCTGATGAAGTTAAAGCAGCACTTAAAGGTGTTTGAACTGAAGCAGAAACTGGCAATTTTCCTAACATTATAGACCCTGCTCCTGTTAAACCTAGAGCTTGTAAAAAAGATCTTCTATTCCAAACAGCATGTTCTTTATCGTGATTCTCAATATTTTTTATTTTTATTTTTTTACGCATAACTGACTATTTTAATTGAAATTCAGGTAATTTTATAATATGAAGTAGCAATATAAATACTTGATAAGTAGCAGACTCCCATTGTAAATCCCATAAATTATTATCATAATAATTTTGAGGTACTTCGTCTTTAAAAATATCAGTAGCAATTACATAATCTGCATTAGTTTGTAAACCGTTCGGTAGTAAATGATCTACTATTATTTGTGTTATTTCAGCAGGATCTGTACTTGTTCCCGCTAAATTTACAGCAAAATCTCTTAGTGTTTCTGTAGCGTCATCCCATATTCTATAGAGATACCATTCTAACAGATTCCATCTTCCTATTAATGTACTTGAATTAATCCAATCATGATTTTCTTGCCAACCAGCAACATCAATAGGATCAAACATTAATTGACCAATTTCACCATTAAACCATATTATGTTGCCTAAAAATTCATTGTCTATATTAGTTATTGTTTCGGTTATCATTCCATTAATTAAATCAAAAGGGCTTTTAACAATTGTACCTATTGCTTTTTCATCAAAAAAATGGTTACTTTTAAATAACTGTCTATAAACTGGTGAAAGTTCAAAATTATTTGCAGTAAAAGTACTTGCAAGTTGACTTACAATAGTTTCATTAATTTCTGGTGAAACAAAATGAGCGTATAATTTTGTACAAATAAAATTGGCTATCAAATCTCCTTTTTCTTGAAATAATATATCAACAACATCATCATAATTCCAATTGCCTGTTTGACCAAAAATAGTTTTTTGTCCACTATCAAAATCATCACTATTAAGTGTTATCGGAGCACAATATTCTGTATAACCAGTATAACCTGTTAATGCTCTTGCAGTATTGGTAATATCAGTTTGTGTATAACCATTATTTACACCTAAAGTAAACAACTCATATAACTCTCTTGCGTAATTTTCGTTAGGTTCGGTTGCAGTATTTTCAGAACCTCCTAAAAACACCAACATTGCAGGTGTAATACCAACAGTTCTTACAAAATCTTTAAAATTGCCAAAAGCATAGGTTTGTAATGTTTGGTAATAATTAACTAACCAAGATGGACACCAAACATCTTCTAATCTTGTAACAAAATGATTGTGCCAAAACAATGTAAACCTTGCTCGTAACCCATTGGTTAACATATCATTTTCAAAATGAAGATAAATTTCTTCATGCTGAATAGGTATTTCTTCCTCAGGATCTCCATAATCTGTAAAATCCATATCTGCCCATGAAGGAGATGTTAATGGAGCAACAGCAATTGCTTGAGTTATTAAATTGTCTATAAAAATAGCTGGTGTTTGAGTTAAGGCTGTGTCTATTTCGGCATTTGAGGCACCAAAACCAAGGCGTCTATAAATGTGTTGTATCCTTAATTTATTCCAAGGTTGTGCTGAGTCTGGAACAAAAACACCTAAATTTGATGTATTACAATTAGGCATAAGTTTGATTATTTATATCAATATAACTATAAATATACTAAAAATAGTATAATTAAAGTTTAAAAATTAAAAAATAACTGTATTTTTATCTAAAATTAGTTGATGTTTTTAAAGAAAAACGATACCATTGGTATTATTGCTCCTGCTGGGTTTATAAAAAAAGAAGAAGATCTTAAACCCACTTTTTCTATAATTAAAAGTTGGGGGTTTCAAATAAAAATAGC
>JAAXQB010000261.1 GCA_012329085.1 Methanosarcinales archaeon
ATATATCGTCACTTTCTACACTTGTCAACATAGACAAACTATGGCTTGGAAATAATCATATATGCGATATCTCACCCATCCATAATTTTAATAGTAGACTTGTTGCAAATTAAGGCAATTTATACCATAAATCGATATGCTGCGGTAAAATTTCACTTTTTTATAAATCAGTATGCTGCGGCAGTATAAATTATTACGCAACAAGTCTAATATACACATTTAAAAAATAATTTTTTTATATTTATTTTATATCTATTTTTTTTTAAAAATAGTTGAAATCAATTGGGATTTTTAAAATCTATTGCTATAAACTTATTAATTTTATCTTTTTTAAAATAGAAAAAAAATATTAAATCTCAATTGTATTTTAAAAAACACCCTATTTTTTATAAAACTTGTTTGATGGCACAATCATCATATTTATCTTCGATATATGGTAAAGATTTAATCTTTGAATGGTTATGAAATTCTTAAATATCCTTTAGAGATACTCTTTAATCATTTATAAATTTACTACTATAAAATGAAAAAACCTCATCTATATCCATAGAACTAATACTCAATTTAAGGTTTTATTATTTCCTTAATATTAATTTATTCTGTTGAAAAAAAATCCTTTATACTTGCACCATAATTTTCTTCGAATATTACAGTTTTTTCCATTCCAATCACTATTCACTTTATAAAATAGTATGTCTAAAAAAAATAAAAAAAATGAGAAATTAATAAAAATTTCTCTAACTCACTCCCAAGGAAAATGAATGTTAAAAAACTAGAATATATGATTTCAAATATTTATTTTGAAAAATTAAAATATACTCAGTTTTTCATAAAATTATTTACCATATTTTATTTTAAATATAAATATAGTAAATGTTTATTTAAAATTAGTAGCGTCTTCCGCCGCCGCCACCGCCGCCGCGTCTATCATCTGTGCGAGGTCTTGCTTCATTAACTGTAAGTGTTCGACCATCTAATGTAGAATCGTTTAATCCATCTATTAATGCTTTACCTTCATCTTCATCAGGAACTTCTATAAATCCAAATCCTTTTGATCTTCCTGTAAATTTATCTTTAATGATTGTTACGGTTGAAATGTTTCCATATGCTTCGCAAACTTCTTTTAATTGTTCTTCATCGACATCGTATGATATGTTACCTATGTATATGTTCATAATATATTACCTTATTTTAGTTTATTTTTGCATATAATTTATAAAATTATATGTGGAGAGACATTTTAAATAGCTTGTTCAGAATGAACAAGTGTTTGCTCATTTAAATCAAATGAGCGTTATCTCTATATTTGTATTGAAGATTTATGCTGGAATTCATTCAATTTTCAAGTTTGGTTGCATCAGTATCTATTAATCGCACATATCATCAAAGTAAAGCATTACATTACATCCATTGATATTCTACCATAATTTCCATTTATGCGGACTTTTCCATCTACTCGATTTTCCATTAAATTTTCTTATTTGAGCTACCTATACTGATATCTTTCAATTTCAGTAGGCAATAATATTAATGTATTAATAGCATATAAATTTATTGATTATCAATATAAATAAAAGTTTATTTAAAAATTGTGTTATTCACAATATAAAATGACTCTTTCATTTTTAAATGTATGCATATTTTTATTAAAAATTAATCCAATAGCATCTCTTTAACCCGATTAAGCACTAATATTGCATCTTCCTTTTTCACATCAACTCCTTGTTCTATACAATATTTATATAAAATTTCACCCCTCTCAAAAGATAGCACTTCCTTTTGAACAGATTGTTTAATTATCCAATGATATGTCCTTTCAGAATAATGCGTTTCTTTTGCAATACGACACACCGCCTCACATACAATCTCATCAATTACACTATTTCTCAATGCCTTATTCAAAGATTCCCTTATATTTACCATAGGATTTGACATAGATTCAAAAGTTTCAGGATTAACACTCACTGCAACTTCATCATCATCTTCAATCGTACCATCCGCATACCAATGATATATTTTACCAACCCCTTCCATTCCATGTACTGCAAGCTCTGATGCACGAAGTGCCCCCATGCTACCACCCCCTATGATTGTAACACCATTTTTAATTCCAGTCAATATCTCCCTATGCGAAACAGTAGTTTTATTAAAAAACATTCCATCAACAATTCCAATAATTGTGTATCCATTTTCAAAAGCTTTTTTAACATCACATCGAACAATAGGCGGCAAATAATCTATATCAAGTATTTTCTTTGCCTCTTCAATACTTATGCTTGTGCCTAAAAACACCAAAGCTTTAATATCCTTTTTATTCACATTACACGCCATTTTTCCATTTATTACCAACTCTCATTCGCATTCCAATTCGTTCACGATCAACGGTATATACTTCAAATCCAGGAATAATCAATCGCACAACAAAAGTACCAATATTTTCTTTTGAAAGATTTATCACCACAACATTTTTTGAAATATGCTTTATTTGATTTAATACAGTTTCAATATTTTTAAAAGGCATATTGCATGAAATATCTTTAAGCTTTGAACTTTGAATGGTTTCACCTTGTTTATACCATATTTTATTTAATCGTTTCATTCGCTCATGCCCCACAGTTCGCACAAACTTCTCTCTATCGGTATCTTCTCTTGTTCCATGAATTTGAACAAGCCTCGATTGTGCAACTTCTGTAATTGCCCTTCTAATTGCAATTTCAGGATTTAAATGAGAGCCTGCCCCCATCACAAGAAGTGCAGGATCTTTTAATTTAAGATCATCTGTTGAAGCAACAACTGTTGTAATATCTGTGTCGTGTGATAATAACCATAATCTAAGCTCAATATCAGCATTTTTAAATTTATTGAAAAGTGTAAAATTTATGCTATTTTCATTATCAAGTATAATCTCTTTTCCAGAATTTCTATTAAATTCTGCAATACTTAATGCATCTCTTTCAACTACTTCTAAAAGTCCATGCAATATCGCCTCTTCTATTGTATTTCCTGCAGCAAGTCCATTAGTATTACTTCTAAATAATTTAGAAGATTGTTCTGAATCATATGGGTGATATACAGCATTACTTGGTACAAATACACTTTCTTTATTAAGTAAATCCCATCCTTCTGTCCATTCAATATTTGTATTATTGATGAGTTTACCAGGTAAAGTTAAATGTATGGGATTAATTGTATTATGGGATTCTTGTATTTTTTCATATGAATCAATAAACTTATCTTTCGTTTGTAATCCATTTGGCTCTGCATATGCACGCTCAAACCCTTCCATTATTGCAGATATTCTTGCATGAGATTCAGTAATCCCTTTTCCAGAATATATGGAAATCGCACCTTTCATAGCAATAGGTCTTATTGTAGAAAATACAGGAATTCCAATTCTATCAAGATGTGTTATATTTGCAATACGCGTTATGCCAATTTTTTTTAAATGGGGTGTTATATTGAGCAGGGTGTCATTTTCATCATGCACAAATTGAGTTCCATTTTTGTACAACAATGATTGATTAAGCGATATTTTAGACATATGTATTAAATAAATGTACTTACAGCTTTTATATATTTTGATATACTTGTATCGTATGTTGAACTCGAGATAACGCTCATTTGTTCCAAATGAGCTATCAAAGATTTTCTTAAACTCATTCTGAAAAGTTTGAGTGATTACGCCCATTCATTCCGAATGAGCTTTCCAAATGAGAAAACGCGTGTTCATTCTAAACAAACAAACGCTCATTCGTTCCGAATGAGCTGTTGAAAATCAAAGATTTTCTCCAACGCTCATTCGTTCCGAATGAGCTATTGAAAAATTTCCCTCTGTATATAACTTTATAAGTTATATGCTATAAAAAAATTATTTAAAATAGAAATTAAAATTTTCTATCGATGCATAAATTTTTTGAAATACAAACTCCTTTGGAATGCAATATATTTATAAATTAAAACAACAAATAAAATACATGAAATTTGAAATTATAAGTGGAACTGTTTTTATTGAAAATCTTAACTCTTTTTTAAAAATATTAAATGAAATATCAATTAAGCACAATGTAAAAATTCAAGGAATGGATGCTAATAAAATTGCAGGAGAAACGCATATTCAGTTTGCTATTGATAAAGCTTGTTTATCAATGAAAATGGGAAAAAACATAGCAAAAGACATGGGTATTGAAATTATGCGATATGCATCAGGCAAACGGCAAATAATGGATGCCTTTTCAATAGGTCTTTACGAAGGAAAAAATGATGTGATATTTATAATATTTGGGAATGAAATAAATAAAATAACAAATACAATTGATGAAATTAAAACAATTATTTATGAAAAACCATTGCTCGATTATACTTATTCAAAAAAAAATAAAATAATGGAGCAATTTAATATTACAGATTGTGAAATTAAAGCCGTAGGAATTGAAAAAATTGCATTACTTGTTATTGAACGCGTAGCACTTGCAGATTTATAATTTCTTGATCTTTTAAAATTTAGAATATTGTGCAACACATCCAAGTTCTTCTTCAATTCTAAGTAATTGATTATACTTAGCTGTTCTTTCACTTCGTGCAGGTGCACCAGTTTTTATTAAATCTGCACCAATTGCAACTGCAATATCTGAAATCATTGTATCTTCGGTTTCTGCAGATCTATGGCTTACAACTACACTATATCCATTTCTTAATGCAAGGTTTGCTGCATTAAATGCTTCTGTAATTGTTCCTATCTGATTGATTTTTAAAAGTAATGCATTTGCGGCATCCATCTCAATACCACGGGCAAGTCTATTTACATTTGTCACAAATAAATCATCGCCCACTATAAGTGTGTCATCCCACAATTCATTAGTAAGTGCTGCAAAATGTTTAAATGATTCTTCCTCAAATGGATCTTCAATTAATGCAATAGGATAAGTATCTGCAAGCTCAATATAATAATCAATAAGTTCTTCGGGCAATAATCGTTTCCCATCAATTAAATAATTGGTACCATCATAGAACTCGGATGCTGCCGCATCAATTCCTATTGTAATTTCATTATATGAATATCCTGCTTCTTCTATTGAAGCTAAAAATGAATCTAATGCATCATAAGTTAAATCGATTGGTGGTGCATATCCGCCCTCATAGCCAACATTAGTTGCAGAATTGCCATATTTTTTAGTAAGTATATCACTAAGTGCATGATATACTTCTGTACCCATTCTAATTGCCTCCATATATGATTTGGCACCTTTTGGTTGAATCATAAACTCTTGTATTGCAAGATTATTGCCTGCGTGTTTTCCACCATTTAATAAATTCATAGTAGGAATTGGCAATTTAAATGCATCTATCCCTCCAAGATATCGATAAAGTGGTATATTAAGTGAATCTGATGCTGCTTTTGCTACTGCCATAGATACGCCAAGTATCGCATTTGCACCAAGATTAGATTTATTATCGGTTCCATCTAATAAAATTAAAAGGCTATCTATTTCTCGTTGATTTCTAACATCAAGTCCAATTAATTCATCTTGTATGGTTTCGTTTACATTTAAAACGGCATTTATTACACCCTTTCCACAATATCGCTCTCCTCCATCTCTAAGTTCAATTGCTTCATTTGCACCAGTTGATGCACCAGATGGTACGCTTGCTCTTCCAAATCCACATTTTGTAGAGATATCTACTTCTATAGTGGGGTTTCCACGAGAATCTAAAATTTCTCGTGCACGGATATTTTTAATTTCATATAAACTATTGTCGTACATTATTGAAGTTCCTTGTTATTTTAAAATACATATACTCTGAAGAATTTTATATATCACTATTTCTTTCAAAATACATCATAAAAATTTGTAATAGCACAATCGAAATGACTGCACATCATTCATTAAATTAATTGGTGTTAAATTAATTAGCGATATTTAATGATATAAAGTATATTTACTTTATTGTTATGTCAATATATTCTTTGTTATTTTCTTGTAAAAATTAAATGTTATTTTTTAAAATAATAAGGGATTTAAAATATATAAAATAGGATAGTTCATTCATGAACTAATTCCTTAATTAAAACTTTACCAAATTTTTCGGCAGCTTCTGGACCTGATGCTGTGACTATTTTTCCATCAACCACCACGGCTTCATTTCGATATTTAGCACCGTATTTATTCAATATATCTATTGCACTTTTATCTAAATCATTTGACCAAACAGTAGAATTTTTTCCATTTAAAACTCCTGATTTAGCTAAAATCGCAGGAGCTATACAAATTGCCCCTAAAATTTTATTGGCAGATATTACTTTTTTTGTAATTGCATGAAATTTTTCATTATCTAATTGCTTTACCATGCCAGAACCGCCAATAAAAATAATCCCATCAAAATCTTCAACTTCTAATTCATCGATTGAATTGCTTACCTCTACTTCTCCACCATCTGCACCCTTTGCAATACCTTTTTTTGTACTTACAGTAATTATTTCAGCACCTGCATCCAATAGAATATCCTTTGGGGCGAAATATTCAATATCTCTAAAATCTTGAAAAGCAATTATCATTGCTACCTTTTTACCAGTTAAAATTTTTTTCATGCTAATTTCTTATATTTAAATATTATGTAAAAAATATAATACAATTTTCAACAGCTCATTCAGAATGAATGGGCGTTAATTGTCTTTAACAATCAATATCTTCTTTTTTAAGTGTGATTGTAATATTTGACCAATCTTCATTAGTTTTTTTCAATGAAGTTACCGCTCCAGAAATCATATTTCCAATTATTTCTTGTACAAAATCATTCATTTGAATATTCTCATCATCTATAATTATTTTAATTTCCATATTGTTCTCCGTTTTATTTATTTTTAAAATTTGTTGAAATTTTTCTTAAATAAAATATACAATATTAAAATATTTAAAGTTTTTGATTGTGTATTCATAGGACGAAACAAAAAACAATTAATGTGCAATTGCTTAAACTACCATTGTATTATGATTTTGAAATTAATATGACTAATTGTTTTAGAGGTGAGAAACAACAGCAACAATTATCGTTTTGAACACAATCACATACATTTGAAGGATTTATTTTATAAAATTTTGTAAGTATTGGAAGTAAAATTAAATATAAATTGCATTGATTAGATAAATTTTAATTGATATTATATATTGACTAAATTACAATTATCCCAATATCTTATGATTTAATAGATTATATTTAAATAAATCATGGATAAAAATTTATTGAAATTATATACAAATTATCTTATTGGATCTTTTTATAAAACAATAGCAACTTTGTCTTACAAGACTTTTAGATAATGCTGTTAGTTATGATAAAAGCATTCATTTTTTATTTCAAGACACTTTTTCCCTTTATGTCGCTAATCCTCTATCCATATTCTTGCCCATTATTCCATGTTCCACATATATAGAGAATATAATCTATGGGCATTTTCCCCCTTTATTTTTATTAAATAATGAAGCTAAGCTGAATTGCACGATTATATGAGTTAATGCATTCTCCATTATTATTCGAAGTTAAAGTAATATTTATAGTGCAGAATATGTATAGATTGATGAAATCTTTTTATAGCTCATGATTGAACGAATGAGCGTTAGAAAAAATATATTATTTATAAATATATGAATTGTCATATATTTACTAATTCGAGAAATTAAAAATTTCTCGAATTTTTAAACTATTTTTATAACAATCCACTAATAAGCACAAGTGCAACTACGATTACAAAAATATATTTTCCATAATAATAGTAGCCTTTGTTCTTAAATAAATTCCATGTTGAACCTTCATTCATTGCACTCATAGAATCTTTTGAACTATATATCCAAAAGAAAGTTACAGCTGCAAGAAGGGCTCCAATCGGACCAAGATATTTAGTGCCTATATCTGCTACAATGCCAAATACATTCATGCTTAATGCAACAGGCAACCCTCCAATTAAACAAAGTAATGAAACTGCTAAAACTGATCTTCTTCTACTGAAATTAAATTTATCCATCACTGCATCAACTGGCACTTCTATAATACTAACTGATGATGAAAATGATGCAATGAGTACAAGTAAAAAGAATGCAATTCCAAAGAAATAACCTCCTGGCATTACTGTAAATAAGTTCGGTAATGTGACAAAAAGAAGACCCGGTCCAGCTCCAACATCAACACCAAATGCAAATGCTGTTGGAATAATTATAAATGCTGCAAGTAATGCTGCCATAGTATCAAGTCCTGCAATCTGAAATGCAGATTTATGTATATTTTGCTCACTTCCAAGATAGCTGCCATATACAACTATGATTGCACCAAATAATGATACTGAAAAAAACGCTTGCCCAAGTGCC
>JAAXQB010000252.1 GCA_012329085.1 Methanosarcinales archaeon
GGAAAGCTCATTCGGAAAGCTCATTCGGAACGAATGAGCGTATGAGAAAATCTCTGATTTTCGAACGAATGAGCGTATGAGAAAATCTCTGATTTTCGAACGAATGAGCGTTTGCTCATGATTGAACGAATGAGCGTTATTTGACAGCTCCATTTAGAATGATATGTGCGATATATTCTATTCATAAAGTATTATCAATAAATATACCAATGATTTTTATTAACAGAAATACAACATAAGTAATGTGGTTAAACATATTTAAAATCTTTTAAAAAAATGGGAGTTTAGCAAATTTTTCTTGGTGAATAATTCTATAAATCATTACAATTGAAAAATAATATAGAAAGATTAAAATCATTTAAAGAACTATTAATATAGTTAGGTGAAAATTAAATGAGTTCGGAAATATCTCCTCAAATGCAAAATCAATTACAACAATTACAACAATTGCAGCAGCAAGCACAAAATCTCTCAATGCAAAAAAGACAAATAGCATCAATGCAAAAAGAGTCTGAAATTGCACTTAATGAACTTAAAACGATTTCAGATGATGCTGTTATTTACAGATCAATTGGAAATCTTAATATAAAAGTAAAAAAAGATGAAACAATCACCAAATTAAAAGATCAAAATGAATCTTTTTCATTAAAACTTCAATCAATTACAAGACAAGAAGAGCGAATTACAAAAAAATTTACACAGCTTCAAGAAACTCTTAAACAATCTATGGGTGTAACTACTAACGCATAGATTATTTATATATAATTAAACTTATTTATATATAGATTTATAAATGTTTCAATTTTGATGAATTTGCGGTATTTAAACAATGTTTGATTTAACTAATATATATGCAAGTTGATGAATCTGAGTTTTGTAATAGACTTCTTGACTATCAAAATGTATTAATTTTATGCCATAGGAATGCAGATCCTGATGCACTTGGAAGTGCATTCGCATTATCTGAAGTAATTGGGGGAACCGTTGGGCTTTCAGATGGATGTAACAGAATTGCATCATTTCTTATAGACAAATTGCAAATTAAGGTTATTGATATTCCAGATCCATCTGAATACGATTTTGTAATTGTAGTGGATACTTCAGCAAAATCTCAATTAAATGATATTGAGCTTACCGATTATTGTGTTATTGATCATCATACTACTGCCGCAACTTCATTAAATGAAAATGCTTTATTTTATTTGCATAGAAATCTTACCTCTACTGCAGAAATTGTATTTGAAATTATGAAACAAATTGGTGCACCTTTAACTCGCCGTGTTGCTCTTGCTCTTATGACTGGAATAATAACAGATACAGGACATTTTAAACATGCAACTCCGCACACATTTAGAGTAGTTGCAAATATGATAGAATTGAGTGGGGTTAATTATTATGAAGTATTAGATTTACTATCTGCTACACCACAAGATATATCTATTCGTATTGCAATGTTAAAATCAATTGCACAAGCTGAGATTGAACGAATTCATGATTGGCTTGTAGTGACATCACAAGTAAGTTCATTTGGAGGGTTAACTTCTTCAATGCTTTTAAATATTGGTGCAGATGTTGCACTAATTGGAACAACACAAGATGGAGTTGCAAAAATAAATGGGCGAGTAAAACGAGATGCTATAAAAGCAGGGATAAATCTTGGTAAAATTTTGGAAGAAATTAGTGAAAACTATGAAGGTACTGGTGGAGGGCATACAGGAGCGGCAGGAATTGATGTTGTGGCAGATTTAGATGAAGTTCTTGATGAATGTAAAAATCGTGTTCGTAGAATTTTGATAGATGTTCAAAATCCAATATATTCAACATCTAAATAGTATAATATAAATGTATATAGGAATTGATCATGGCACAAATGCAATTCGATTTGCAGGACTTTTTATAAATGAAAATAAAAAATCTTCTTTAATGCATATTCATTCAAAATGTGATAATGAAAAATTAAATATTCAATTTGAACTTGAAAAAAATATTGTTTCAGAAATGAATGATTCTGAAATATTGCAACACATTAAATCAAATTTTAACATAAGTTTAGAAGAGATAGAACTCATTGCAATTACTTATTCTATGGGTGATGCTATAACCGAAATTACAGATATTAATCTATTAGATTCCAGAGGCGTTAAAAACATAGAAGGAGTTGGAGAAAAGACAGGTGCAGGAACGCGTGTATTTGATGCAATCAAGAATTCAAAAATTCCAACAATAGTAATTCCCGGAATTCATAAAGAAAGTGATACCGATGCACGAATGAATGTTTTTTCACATTCTACAAGTCCTGAAAAAATAGGAATTGCATATCATGCAAAATGTAAAAGGTTAAGCAAAGATTTTATTGTTTCTGATATTGGTTCAAATACTGTGACTGTTGGGTGTGTAGATGGAAAAATAATTGGTGCTATTGATGCATGTATTTTTGCACCAGGTACTATACATGGTCCATTAGACGTAGAAGCTATTAGGTTAATTGATAAAGGTGAATTAAGTGCAAACGATGCATTTATTAATGCTGGTGTTTTAAAGCACACACCATATAAAACTGTAAAAGATTTATTAGTGGGCATCGAAAAGAAGGAAAAATCTGGTATTTTTGCAATTGAAACAATAGCTCTTTTCGCAGCAATGGAAATCTCAAGTATGATTGTATTGTTAATGGACTATGGTGCTAAAAATATAGATATATTCCTCACAGGTTCTATGGGAGAACTTAAATTTACAAAAAATAAAATTGATAAACATCTTAATGTTAAAACTTATGTAATTGATAAAATGAGTGCTGCAATTGGATGTGCTGAGATTGCACGAGATGTTATGAATGGTCAAAATGAGATTCTTGGGATTCGTGTAAATTTTAAAATATAATTTTCTTTTTTATCTGTATCTACATTATAACCTAACGGCTATTCTTTAAATTTTATATTCGCAAGCTTTCGCAGGATTCACGCAGATTTTTTTTATTGTAAAAAAGCATAATCTCTATAAATTTAAGATGCAGATAAACGCTAAATGGATTTAAAAAAGAATCAAAATATTTGACAATCTATTCTGTCAATTTTTTTATAAATGCAATTATGGGAATTTGTAAAATTATTACTGTGGCACCTGTGCCTTTTATAATTTTATTTAATTTTATTTCATTAAATTCATCATTTAAAAATTTTTTAGATGATTTATGTATGGATTCGCTCTTATTATCAAATTCGTTCTCAATAATAAGTCTATCAAGTATATTTGAAAAAAATAAACATCAAATCATAGAATGAATAAATATAAATTGATGAATATTAGTTTTTCAATATTAAGAAATAATATAAAAATAATAAATTAAAAAAATTTATTTGGGTATATAATTTATATGCATAGTTCGCATATGATATTTATCTTTTTTACAACTTCTTAAACATTAAATATGCAAATATTAGAAATATTTATATATGAAAAGCCCCTTATTAAATTATTATATTTTTATAAGATGCATTGTGCCGGGATGGGGTAATGGTCATCCTGTGGCCCTGTGGAGGCCACGATTCGAGTTCGACTCTCGGTCTCGGCCTTATATTATTTTTTATATTAGCTATTATTTCGATAGTATATGCTTTGTAAAGCTCGTTCGGAACGCTCTGAGCGTTTGCTCGTCAATATACATTTTTTTCTACGAATGTGCTCTCAAAGAAAACGAGCGTTTATTATATATTGAGAAAAATTTTCTTTTTTCTCGTAAAAAATTAAATTATTTTTTAATAAATAAAATATTATATTTTTATATTTATATATAATAGTATGTCAAAGAACCTAATTTTTTTTAAGATGGATTAGCAGTTAGATTTTCATCA
>JAAXQB010000385.1 GCA_012329085.1 Methanosarcinales archaeon
GATCCTTTTCTTTCTTAATGACACCATATGAATATATTAGGTCATACAAGTATATATAATTATTTACTATAATCGGGATGTATTGCAGCATTATTGCAATATTAAAAATTAGGTCATACACTATGGGATTTGCAATGAGTTCAATAGATGGCGGTTTTTAAAAAAATCAGAGGCGATTTTGCGTTTCTTTGAAAGTCAAGTTTAAATTTACAGATTTTATGATATAAATATGGAATTGATTTAAATTGCGATAATGTTTATATGAGCTGAAATAATAGGAGGTAAAACAAACTATAGATAAAACATAAAAAATAAAATTATGCAAATAAAATAAATCTTACCTATTAATGCTTGTATTTATAAAAAATTTAATAAAATATGCTACATAACATAAATTTACAAGATTTAATATAAATGCTTTATCAAAATTATTTTTAACATTTTGGTAAAAGAAAATAAATAAACATACAATACACTTTAAATAATATAAAGGAGTAAACTATATATGAAAACTAATTACATAAGAATGTTTGCAATATTTGCAAGCATATTAATGCTAACAATAGTTGCTGTGCCAATGGTTGCAGCAGAAGACGACTATGAATCATGTTTTGATGCAACAGAAATATGCGATGAGACTCATGTAGAAATAAAAGAATTATTTACTAAACTTGATATTGCAATAGCAAATTATAATCAAGCAAGTAAAGATGGATTGCATACTTACGAATATGCAGAAGAAATTGATACGATATTGAAAAAGTTTGAATCGTATGGTGCAGAAATTGAAGAACTATTGCTACTTGATGTAGTAATACCTTATGAAAATGAAGAGTTATGCAAAGAAATTATTGAATTAATATATAAACTTGAAGAAACCATTGTAACTTATAATGAAGCAATAAAACAAGGAGATATTGAGATTCAGGCAGAATATTTCAAAAAAATTGGAGAATTGGTGTCAGAGCTTCAGGCACTTGGGATGAATATCGAAATAACTGGAAATCTTGTCATTACTATAACCATTCTTGGTAAAGCAATTGTTGTATCCGTAACAAAAAAGACAGTAATATCATATTTATCAAAATTTGTTGCTGGAAGTCTCACTTCAAATGGATTTATATGGCTTCTTGAATCAAGGGGAGCGGATATTTGTCAATGTTGCGAAAGATGGATAAGGTGGTCAGGTAAAACGCTTTCTTATATTTGGGGTAAAATAATAGCTAAATATACTACAAGCACATTGGCACAAATATTTTCAACAACTCCGTGGAGACTTGTAGGCTGTATGATAGGACTTACCGCTAGAATTGTCCCAGCTTGTAATAACCCAAATTGTGCATTTCATAGGCATAGATAATTTAAATTGGTACTGTTTAATAATAAACAGTGTCCATAAATATTTTTTAATATAATATGTGATAAATATGATAAAAACAATAATTATAATATTAATTACATTTGGTGGATTTATACTATCTGACTTGTATTCACAAATCATAGGTTCAACCATTATCATTTCCATGGGACTTATATTACTCTTATTTCCAAAAATTCCATTTAATGTTTCTAATAGTTTATCAATTAGTAAAAATGCCATATCAAGCACTCGATTGGCAGCAATATGTATAATTTTATCAGGAATTACAATTTTAATAAATATTCCACATCATATGACAATATCATATGTTTTAGGATCTTTTGGATTGATCATTCTTATTGATGGTTATGATGATAAAGGTAAATCCCTTGAACAAAAAGAGCTTGAACAATATGGATATGACGAAGATAAAAATAAAATTAAAGATGCACAATATGGTTCTTCAATAACATTTGGTAGCAATAATAAAGATAACATTAAAAATGGCATATCAATAAAATCATCTAAAAATTCTGTTCGCAACAATGTAGAATGGTTTATATATATTTTACTTTGGATATGTGTGGCAGGTTGTATTTTAAGTATTATAATGGATGATTTTTTGCTTACTCTTCTTTTTATTTGTATTTCTGGAGTTTTAATTGTATTTTGTCCAAATGCAATAGATTCTAAAAGAACAAAATACAGTCAATTATGCGCAAGAATAGGCAGCACAATGATTGGCATAGGAAGTGGAAGTTTCATTCTTATTAAATATGAAATTATAGATTCATTTTTACTATCGGCAATAATAATTATTGTTAATATATTATTATTAATGCCTATTGGAATTGCATTAATATATATTGTATCATGTGATCTTGATCCTAAAAAATATTGGATTCTAAGAAAAGTATTACAAATAAAAGAATAATAAAAACTTCCTACATTAATTTATGAAATTTTCAATCCGATATCTTACAAAATTCCAAAAGCGTTAACGCTACGAACTTTTCATCTAATTGTTTCTAAACTTTCATCTTCATTCTTAAATATAAATATGGAATTGATTTAAATTGCGATAATGTTTATATAAAATAAAATAATAAGATGTAAAACAAGCCATAGATAAAACATAACAAATAAAATAGATTTTATCTATTAATGCTTGTATTTATAAAAAATTTAATAAAATATGCTACATAGCATAAATTTATAAGATTTGATATAAATGATCTTTCATGGTATGTTAGAAACGCATTAAGAGATGAAATTGCTACAGACGGAAGGATGAATGTATATGTTCGTGCAAGTGGCGATGGTTTAAGACTTCATAATAGTGTACTTGTCATGGATTATAAAGATTGAAGTTAAAAATTTTTAATTTTACTTCCAAAAATTTTCCCTCTACAAAAGATAAGAGGCGGAACCCATACATAAATAGATATATGAATAAAAAAATTTATATATCTATTATTTTTTAAAAATTTTATTATTAAATTACAAAAAAATTATCATGAATAATACTATTGAAAAATTAAACCATACTATAGACGCTAAAATATTATATTTATATCCAAGAATTATACCCATATTTTATTGTATAATGATACTTGTTTCTATTATTTTTCCATTGCCATTGTTTTCATTACTACAGTTTCCATTACCATTTGAATCAATTCCAATACCATCGCCCTTTTATATTTACGAACCAACTATTCAAATACTTGTATCAATGTATTGGATAGTTTTTTTAATGGGCGTGATGTTGTCTATAATTTATATACTTGAAAAAACTAAAAATAAAATAATAGAAATATATCGTCAATTTTTTAAATCTATTATATTTAAAATGATTGGAGGATTATCAATTCTTACGATATTCATATTTTTAATATTGTTAAATGATGATATATTTCAAACAATGTTTTTAATAATGTCATATATATCTGACATGATAATAAGTTTAAATTTGCATACATTTTATCATGTTATAATGATGATTTGGATTTATTTTTTTGGCATAATTTTTGTTTTAAATTATGCCACAATTGGTTTTATATTTATTCATTCTATAAAATGGATTGCAAAATGGATAATCACTCATGCAATATAAATGGAAATAATTATCTATAAAAATTAATAACAATTATACAAAAATAACTGTCTAATCAATGCGATTTATTTTGGTATATACATTATAACTTTTTGCTTCATATAATTATATATTCTACTTAATCATATATCTAACTGATGTGCATAGATATTTGCGACATAAAACCATATCTTTTTTTTTCGTCAATATTTCATCTAATGTTTGTAAAATATTATAAAATCTATCATTTAATTGCATACAATTATGTTCAAAACGGGAATTGCTGTATAAAGAATGAAATTATATTAAAATTTAAATTTACAGATTTTATAATATAAATATAAAATTGATTTAAATTGCGATAATGTTTATATAAAATAAAATAATGGAGTGTAAAAAATATAAAAAAAGTATCTTTGAGGGGGTCGTTATAAGTTTGGTTATAAAGTTAGTAAAATATTTAATGAAATAATAAATGATTTTGTTGATGCTGATTTTTCAAAATCTGTTCAGGGGAAAAAGATTGAAGATATGCCAGATGAAGGATGGGAAATATTATTGAATAAAAAAAATTCCTAAAGAGCTAAAACAAGCATTTAATAAAAAAGAGGAAGAAATTATAGGCAAATCAGATATAACAGATTTAACAGAAGATGAAGAAGTAGAAGAGGAACAAGAAATAA
>JAAXQB010000239.1 GCA_012329085.1 Methanosarcinales archaeon
GTGGAATGTATGTTGACAAAACATTGTCTGGCGTAAATGCAGTGCAGACTTTGAGTAGGTTAAACAGAATGTCAGCAGGTAAGAAAGAAGTATTTATTTTAGATTTTGCAAACACTAGCGCAGAAATCAAAGATGCTTTTGATGAATATTACACAACTACTATTTTGTCTGAAGGATTGGATGTAAATATAGTAAATGATACTGTATTGGAATTAGAAAATATTTACAAAATCAGTGATGAGGCATTGAGTAAGTTTGTTTTAAATATTGAAAACTTGAGCAAGGATAAAATTCATCAGGCTGTAAATTCGCAACTGGATGTGGTTGTGAGGGATTTTTTTGAAAAAATACAAGATGATAAGGATGTTGTGAAAGATTTTAAAGCAAAGGCAGATTTTTATTTGAAGATTTATCCTTTTGCACAGAGCGTATTTGGGTTTGTTGGAGATAATGCAGAGCGACAAGAAAAGCTTTATTGGTTTTTGAAATATTTTATCAAAAAATTACCCAGAGAAGGCAGAACACCATTGAATATTTCAGAATTATTGGATATGGAAAATATTAGAGTGATTATCAAAGAAAGAAAAAAGTGTGTGAAGTTAGATACTGACGATAGTGATATTTATGATGGTGTGGTAGTGCCGGGGGCTGGAAACGAAGACGGAGAAACTGATTTTTTGGAAAATATCATAAAAAAAGCAAATGAAGAATGGGGTGCAGAGTTTGGCAAGGAGCAAGAAAAAACATTAAACGGAATGCAAAAAGACTTTTCAAAAAATGAACAAATTATCAACATGATAAAAAATAACAGGACAAACAAAAGAGCTGTTTCTGTAAAGTTCAACGATGTTTTTGGAGATAAATTAAATGAGCAATATGATGCGGATCATAAATTGTGGGAAACCATTTCTGCTAATAAAGATTTGCGTAAATTTGTGGAAGATAAAATGTTGAATTCTTTGTTTAGGGGGTGTATAAACACAAAACTATAGCCGAAGTCACTAAGCGAGCTCTATTTGTCATTGTAAATGGTGGTCTGTCATTGCGAGGGACGAAGCAATCCAGAGTTATCGTTTCAATGTTAAGGCTTCATACTATTTGCTTCGTCGTTTCGCTATCGCTGCACTTCTCGCAAAGACGGGTCTAAACACTGGGTTACTTCGTCGCTATACTTCTCGCAATGACGGGGGGTGGATTGTTGTTTCACTATCGCTTCTCGCAAATAAAATAATAGGGGTCGTTTAAATAAGTGTGTCTGATATAATAAAATATTATGACTCAAGAAGAAGCTTTTTTAATTTTAAAAACAGGAGCCAATGTATTTCTTACAGGTGAGCCCGGAAGTGGAAAAACACACCTTATTAATAGATATATAAATAGCGTGCGTTCTTGTGGTGTTAGTCCATCAGTAACAGCGTCTACTGGTATTGCCGCAACACATATAGGTGGAAATACTATTCATTCGTGGAGTGGTATTGGCATTCGCAGTAGTCTTACAAAATACGACATAGATAGCATTGGACAAAACAAAAACACAGCAAAGCGAATAGAAAATGCATCCGTGCTTATTATTGATGAAATATCAATGCTTTCAGCTCAAACATTATTTATGGTTGATGTTGTGTGTCGCAGTATTAGGCGAAATCAAGAACCTTTTGGTGGGCTTCAGGTTGTTTTGGTTGGTGATTTTTTTCAATTGCCACCTGTTTTTAAGAGAAAAACAGAGCAAGAGCAAGAATATTTAATAGAAGACGATAATTCGCATGAAAAATTTGCGTTTCAATCAACTGCATGGTTGGCATTAAATCCTATAACTTGCTATCTTTCTGAGCAGCACAGACAAGAAGACCCAGCACTTTCGGGGCTTCTTTCCGCAATTCGTACTAAAAGTATAAAAAAACAACACGCTACACTTTTGCGAACTCGTCACAAACTTAATGCGGACAAAAATGCAACTCAACTTTATTCGCACAATATTAATGTTGATGCAATTAATAGTGTAGAGCTTGGGAAATTACCAAATCAAGTAAAAGTGTTTGAAATGCAAAGTAGTGGACCTGAGAGACTGACAAGAGCACTAAAAAAAGGATGTCTTTCTCCAGAGTCACTTGAACTTAAAATTGATGCACGCATTATGTTTACAAAAAATGACATCAGGAAGCGTCAATATATGAATGGAACACTCGGTGTCGTTATTGGTTTTTCAAAAAACAATGGATGCCCTATAATAAAAACAAGAGATGGAAATATTGTGTCTACTGAGCAAGAAGAGTGGCATATAGAAGAAAACAATCGTGTATTGGCGCGCATTACTCAAATACCACTTCGTTTGGCATGGGCAATAACTGTTCACAAGAGTCAAGGAATGTCTTTAGATTCTGCTCATATGGATCTTTCAGGCGTATTTGAATACGGGCAAGGGTATGTAGCATTATCTCGTATTAGAACAATAGCGGGGCTTTCTCTTGCGGGTATCAATACTCGTGCGCTTGAAATACATCCCGATGTTTATGCGAAAGATGAGTTTTTTAGAGAGCAATCAAAGCAGGTACAAGAGAAGTTTAGTAAGTTTGATAAAAAAGAGCTTGATTCCTTGCGTAAAAATTTTATTCATATATGTGGTGGAAAAATTACATCAAAACAGACACCCACGACTAATACAGAGATAAAAATAAAAACAAGGAAATTAATATCAACATATAACACCACATATTTGCTATTGAAAGAGAAAAAAACATTTATTGAGATTGCGGAAAAACGAGGAGTAACAATTAGTACAATCATTGGACATATAGAGAAGTTGTTGGCAGAAGAAAAAATAAACCCAGAACACGATCTTTCGCACATAGTCCGTCCGAAAAAAAATACAAAGATTAAGAAAGCATTTGAAGCAGTATATAAAAAAGAAAGCAATATGCACCTATCGCCAGTCCGTGCAATCTTGGGCGATGACTATAGTTATGACGATTTAAGATTAACCAGACTTTTTATATGCCCACCTAAATGCTTTAAAAAAATGAAATAATCTTTTACAGAATACATAAATCAGAGGAACATTATTTCTTTTAATATATTAAAAATACGATGAAAATTAAGACATACACTAAAAAAGATTTTGCTTGGACAAAATGGAGTGAAAAAGATATAAAAAACACAACTAAAGAAATTATTAAATTAAAAAAAGAAAGGTATTCAAAAATTAAAAATATTAAAAAAGAAGACCGTACATTTGAAAACACGATACTTGCACTTGAGTTTTCAGACTATGATCTTTCAGATAAAATGGGGCAGATTGGTGTTTTATCACAGGCAAGTCCGTCTATAGTAATACGAAATGCCGCACACACCGCTAGGATTTCTTTATCTAGTCAATTAATAAATATTGAGTATGATGAAAAAATATATAAAGCAGTTAAGGATTATGCGGATAAAAAAGAAAAACTAATAGGGGTAGATAAAAAATTACTAAAAGATATGATGCTTGGTTATAAGCGAATGGGTTTTAATTTAAATAAAGGTAAAAGAGAAAAGCTACAAAAAAACATAAAAGAACTAAGCAAGCTCTCTCAGACTTTTTCTAAAAATATAAATGACTACAAGGATTATATTCTGGTTACAGACGAAGAAATAGATGGGCTTTCGGACTCGTATAAAAAAGGACTTAACAGAGATAAAAAAACTGGCAAATATAAAGTAACACTTGAGTATCCAGACTCAGGTCCATTTATGGAGAAGGCAAAAAGCAGTATTAAAAGAAAAGAACTTTCTGAAAAAAACTCAAAAAAGGGTGGCGAAAAAAACTTGAAAATAGTTAAAAGGGTATTAAAGCTTAGGCAAGAAAATGCAAAACTTCTTGGATATGATACACACGCCGATTATGTTACAGAAGTTAGAACCGTAAAGAGTAAAAAAAGAGCTCTTACTTTCGTTAATGGGCTTATGAAAAAAATAGAGAAGGGTGTTAAAAAAGAAATAAGTGAACTTAACGAGATAAAGCAAAAACAAGAAGGAAGCAAAAAATTAGCGATAAAACACTATGATATTGCATATTATTCAGACCAATTACGACAAAATAAATTTTCTATTGATTCTGAAAAAATAAGAGAATATTTCCCAGTGGACAAGGTTAAAAAAGGAACATTTGAAATATATGAAAAATTATTTTCAATTAAATTTGAAAAGTTGTTAGGATTTTCTCTTTGGCATAAAGATGTAGAGTTGTATGCAGTTAAGGATGGTGGAAAAATAATTTCTTATTTTGCACTTGATCTCTATCCTCGTGAGGGTAAATATGGGCATGCTTGTGCCATGGATGTGTTTAATGGAAGAGAAACACCAAACGAAGGTGAATATACTGCTCCGTTTGCAATAATGCTTTCAAATTTTTCTAAGCCACGCAGAAAACAACCGTCTCTTTTGGGGCATAGCGATGTTGAAACATTTTTTCATGAATTTGGACACATTATGCATATGGTTCTTACTAAAGCTAAGTATTCATCACAATCTGGGGCAAACACAGCCAGAGATTTTGTTGAAGCACCGTCTCAAATGCTTGAACATTGGGTTTGGGATAAAAAAATGCTTAATATTCTTTCTGGTCACTACAAAACAAACAATGTCTTACCAAAAGAAATGATTGACAATATGCTAAAAGCAAAGTTTCATATGATTAATTACTGGGTAGTACGACAACTTATACTTGCTTTGTTTGACCTAAAACTTCATAGTGAGTTAGTTGAAAATCCAACAAGATTATACAGTCAATTAGTAAAAAAACATACAGGAATTGAGACATATAAAAAACATTTATTTCCAGCAGGGTTTGGACATCTTATGGGGTACAGTGCTGGTTATTACGGATATATGTGGGCAAAAGTGTTTGGTGACGATATGTTTACTCGCTTTAAGGGTGGGGGATTGCTGAATAAAAAAATTGGAGCAGAGTACAGAAAACAGATACTTGAGAAAGGGTCAAGTGAAGAGGAAATGAAATTACTTGAGAGATTTTTAGGCAGAAAACCAAACAATAAGGCATTTCTGGAGGAGATTGGATTACAGTAGTTATTGTTTTTAGAAATAATATTGACATTTCTTATTATTACAATACATGATGCATAATAAAAAATATTTAAACTGTATTGCTATGGCACTTGTTGTATTTGCGTGTTTTGTTTGGGTGTTTTTTATTGCAATACAAGATTTTAAAACACATAATTTCATAACAATAACCATCAACGGGGCGTCAGTTTACGCAGAAGTAGTAGATACCAAAATATCTAGACAAAAAGGGCTTTCAGGTAGGCAAAAACTTCCATATGGAGAAGCTATGCTTTTTGTATTTGAAAAAGAAGGTTTCCACTCGCTTTGGATGAGGAATATGAATTTTGCCATAGATATAATATGGATTGATAAAAATGGTGTAATTGTGGACATAAAAAAAAACGCCCTACCAAATTCGTATCCTAATGCATACTTACCTAAAAAACCAGCTTTATTTGTTCTTGAAACAAATAAAAACTTTGTTTTAAAAAATAAAATCTCAATTGGCGATATGGTGAATTTTGAAACACTAAACAATGGTAATTTAAAATAGCCTTAAATCAGCCCTGTTTTTAGCTATAGCTATTTACATTTATGGTTTTATATTTCACACTTATATTTTGTTATTTTTATACGCATAATTCTAGTGTATGATAGGATTATTATTAAATTTGATTTTATTAATTATTGAAATCACTACCTGAGTGTTGGCGTAACTAGTATTGTATATAATTTTATGATATCTAAAAAAAATAGCCTAAAAAAAACAGAGACAACAAAAAAAATACCGAGAATTGACATTAAGCATAAGATAAAAACTATTCAAAAACGAGACGGCAGGATTGTGGATTTTAATATTGATTGCATAACAAGTGCTATTTCAAAAGCGATGTCTGCTGTAAAAGAAGGGTCTGATAAGGAAGCGGAGTTTATTGCACTAAAAGTGCTTTCGGAACTCAGGAAATTAAATAAATTAGTAAAATTTTTTACACCAAATATTGAGGCGGTTCAAGATATTGTTGAAAAAGAACTAATGCTAGAAGACTATACCGCCACAGCTAAGGCGTATATTTTATATCGTCAAAAACGCACAATTTTGCGTCAAAAACACAAGGAAGTTCCTGAAAGAGTACGCATTCTCTCAGAAAAAAGCAAGAAGTATTTTAATAATGCACTTGCTGAATTTGTCTACTATAGGTCGTACTCAAGATGGATACCAGAAGAAAGAAGGCGTGAAACATGGATTGAAACAATTGATCGTTATATGGAATTTATGCGTGAAAATATTGGTAATAAATTAACAAAAAAAGAATACGAGGAAGTTCGTGAGGCTATTTTAAAACAAGAAGTAATGCCATCAATGCGATTACTTTGGGGTGCTGGCAAGGCCAGTCGTAGTTCAAATGTAATTGGGTATAACTGTGCGTACATTGCTCCAACCAAATTAAAAGATTTCGGAGAAATAATGTATATATCCATGTGTGGTGGTGGTGTTGGATATTCTGCTGAAAGCCATGTGGTACAAAAATTACCACAAATAAAAAGGCAATGTGGCGATGAGAGATTGATGCATATTGTAAAAGACAGTAAAGAAGGGTGGGCAGATGCTTTTGTGTTTGCACTTAGGACTTGGTATAAGGGAGGAGATGTGGAATTTGACTATTCAGAAGTGCGTCCACTGGGAGCCAGACTTGAAACAATGGGAGGCAAGGCATCTGGACCTGATCCGCTTATATCTCTTATGGTTTTTGCAAGAGAAAAAATTTTATCAAGACAGGGAAGGCGGCTATCAAACCTAGATGTACATGATTTAATTTGCAAAATAGGAGAAATAGTTGTGTCTGGTGGTGTTCGTCGTACAGCTCTTATATCTCTTTCTGATTTAGACGATACTGGAATACGACACGCAAAAGATGGGCAATTTTATCTTACGGACCCACATAGAATGATGGCAAATAATTCAGCTGTTTATTGGGAAAAACCAACAAACATAGAATTTCTTGATGAATGGGTTTCTTTAATAAAAGCAAAATCTGGTGAGCGAGGAATATTTAATAGAGGTGGAGTGCGTACGCAATTACCAGCACGACGATGGGAGGTTTTTGAAAAAAAATGGGAAATGTCCGGATGTAATCCATGTGGTGAAATAATTCTTGCATCAAAGCAGTTTTGTAATCTTTCTGAAATTGTGGCACGCTCAGAAGATACAGAGGAGTCACTTTTGCGAAAAGCACGCATTGCTACAATAATTGGAACTTATCAATCTATGCTTACAGATTTTCCATATCTCTCAAAAGAGTGGAAAGAAAATTGCGACAAAGAACGTTTATTAGGTGTTTCAATAACAGGACAATGGGACGCGAAAAAAGTCCGAAATGCAAAAATATTAAAAATGCTTCGCGATGAGGCAATAAAAACTAATAAAGAATACGCGAAACGATTTGACATAAATCAATCAACGGCTGTGACTTGCGTTAAGCCATCAGGTACGGTTTCACAGCTTGTTGACTCTTCAAGCGGTATGCACCCAAGGCATTCAAAATATTATATTCGTCGTATTCGCATAGCATCAAGCGACGCTTTATTTAAGATGTTAAAAGACCAAGGCGTTGCATTTAATCCTGAGGTTGGTCAATCCGTAGAAAATGCCACAACATATGTTATAGATTTTCCAGTTAAGGCACCAGAAGGTTCGGTGTTTAAGGACGATATGTCAGCAATAGAACAATTAGAGCATTGGAAATTGGTAAAAGAAAATTTTACAGAACACAATCCATCAGTAACAATTTCAATTAGCGACAATGAATGGATTGGTGTTGCTAATTGGGTGTATGACAACTGGGATATTGTTGGAGGGCTTTCATTTCTTCCACGCGACAACAGTGTATATAAGCTCGCTCCATATGAATCAATAAATAGAGAAAAATACGAGGAACTTTTAAAACATTTTAAGGAAATAGATTATTCAAAAATTATTGCATATGAAAACAGCGATGAAACAGAGGGGGCGAAAGAGCTTGCATGTATGGGTGGTACTTGTGAAATAGATGCAACAATAGAGACACAAAACAGATAAACTTGCTAAAAACCACTAGCTTGGTATCCCAGGAATAGATATATTGTTCTTTAGAAGCGAGTGTTCATTAAGTTTTTTACTAAACAAATCAAGAAAGGAGGTAACAATGGTTTTGTATAAAAAAATACTTATTGCTTTTTATTGGGTCTCAATAGGGCTAAAACTAGAGCTTTCCCAGATTAAAAGAATTGTCTGGAATAAATATCTCTTTCTCTGGTGGTGTTGCTTGTGGATTCGAAAAAATGAATTTCATTATTCTTTAAATA
>JAAXQB010000044.1 GCA_012329085.1 Methanosarcinales archaeon
TAGTATAATGTGTTCTATATTTTGATAATATCATAATTTGCCTTCATTCTTGTAATAAAGATAAAACTCCATTTCTTTTACTCTTTGCCATAATGCACAAAAAACATATGACTTTATAATTTTTAAAAGAGATTATATAAGATAAGTACAAGATAATTGGAGAAAATCTTTAATAGCTCGTTCGGAAAGCTCATTCGGAAAGCTCATTCGGAACGAATGAGCGTATGAGAAAATCTTTGATAGCTCATTTGGAACAAATGAGCGTTACAGGAAATTCTCAAAGAGAATTTCCTTCTAAAAATTTCTCCAAAGGAGAAATTTTGTTTTCGAACGAACGAGCGTTTGCTCATTTAAGAACATTCTGAGCGTTAGCTCGTTTTCAAAGAAAGTGAGTGTTATCTCATTTGGAATATAATAATTTTGATGATAATAGCTTTACCATTAATTTAATCATCATTAAAGTAGCTTATATTTAATAAATCCTACTAATAAATATTGAAATATGACATTAGAATATAATATAAATAAATTTAAACTTGACATAGCAACATTTGGAAAAAGGATAATTGATGAAAAATTAGTAGATTCAAATTTTGGAAATATTAGTGTTAAAATTGGGAATGATATGCTTATAACAAAAAGTGGATGTTGTCTTGATAATATAACAAACGATGATGTTGTATGTATTGGACTTAATTCAAAATTTATTAGTGAATCTAATGCATCATCTGAAACTCCAGCGCATAGAATGATTTATAAAAATACAAGCGCGTGTGCAATTATTCATGCACATAGCCCATATTCAGTTATACAATCTGTGCAATCAAATTTGGATGTGATATTTCCCATAGATAAATATGGCGTTGATACACTTAATAGAATACCAATCATAAAAGGCGATTATGGGACAGAAGAACTTGCAAAAAATGCCGCATATGCACTTATTGAACACAAAGGAATAATTGTATATAATCATGGTACTTTTGCAATTGGTAAAACACTTGATGAAGCATACAATATAACAAAACAGATTGAAAAATCTTGTGAAATAATTTTAAAAACTGGTAAATATAAACAATCATAAATTTCATAAACCATTAAATTTCAAAAAGCGAAAAAATTTTAATAGCTTATTTGGAAAGCTCATTCGGAAAGCTCATTCGGAAAGCTCATTCGGAACGAATGAGCGTATGAGAAAATCTCTGATTTTCGAACGAATGAGCGTATGAGAAAATCTCTGATTTTCGAACGAATGAGCGTTTGCTCATGATTGAACGAATGAGCGTAAATACCCATTCTTTCAGAATGAGTTTGAGAAAATCTTTGTTTTTTGTCCTGAATAATCGTTATTTCGTAAGATAATACCAACTCAAGATTTTTAAAATTATAATAGTTTGATAAATGGTTAAATATTGATTAATTTGCACATACATATATAATATATATTTATAAGTTAAAAATAAATAGTAAATTATATAAAAGAATACCGCATATAAGTAAATATGATTAACAGAATATTACACATTGGGCTAATTTTTTTATTATGCATTACAATAACCGTGCCTACTGTTTATGGGCATGTAGATTCAGATGAAGACGGCATCCCTGATGATTGGGAAGTCACGCATTTATTAAATCCAAACGATCCAAACGATGCCATACAAGATTTTAATTATAATGGCTTGACGAATTACCAAGAATATCAAAATAGATCAAATCCATGGGATTTGGATGAAGATAATGATGGGATATCAAATTATGCTGAATCAAGAGGTATTTTTGGATTTTATACAAATCTTTTTTCAACTGATACTGATGAAGATGGCATAAATGACTTAATTGAAATATCTAAATTTATTGATACTGAAAATGAAACGATGATGGTAGAGATATATCCTGAAGTATCAAATAGATTTATTGCAATTGAAAAGATACATAATTTGCAAATAATTCATACATATATATTAGATCCACTAAATCCTGATGTAGATGATGATGGATTAAATGATGGTAGAGAAATTTCAATAGGAACAAATCCAAATCTAATTGATACAGATAGGGATGGTTTAACTGATGCAGATGAGGTATTAATTCATAATACAAATCCCCTACACAAAGATTCTGATCGAGATGGTATAACAGACATAGATGAATTAATTGGAAGATATGGCATAATTACAAATCCACTAAATAGAGATTCTGATGGAGATGGTTTATCAGACGGAGAAGAACTTCTTGGATTTGGAGCTTCACCAATCCCACCAAGTGAGGTTGTATTAACATTTGATGAATTTATAGATGGTAATTTTGGTGGAACTTATATCACAACAAAGGCAATAATATCTAAAATAGATTTTAATACTGATGGAGGGCATTATACGATACATTTAGCAAACCCATATGAAAAATTAAAATTACATATTAGAGGGGCTGGGCACATACAAGTTAATACCGGATGGCACCATCATCCAGAACTCGTTGATGGATCTGTTATGCGTGTATGTTCTCGTTTCAATCTAAATTTGCGCAGGGGCGATACGATTGTTGTTGTTGGGCAATCAATAATGGAAGCTGGGTCGCGTATGATTGATATTTCAAGATCTGGTGCAATATTTTTAATATTATCAAGAGATGAAGCAAGAACAAGATGGATTCCATCAATGGAAAACATAAGATTACTTCATGAAAAAATAGGCATTAGACCTGTGGTAGATGCACCTGAGAGATATATTCCAGCAATACAAGTAGTGCAAATAAATGAAACAATAGATGAACCAATAGATGAACCAATAGATGAACCAATAAATGAATCAATAGATGAACCAATAAATGAATCAATAGATGAATTATATTTTGAAGAAAAGGATGAGCCATATTTTGAAGAAAGAGATCCAGGCGTATTTGGGCATATTATCAATTTATTTAATTCAATTATAGATTTTATTGGATTTTAGGTGAATACTTTACCAAAAAGTATATGCGATGGAAATTCTCATTCTAATTTTATATCACTCAATTAATGTGATTTACATTTAATATTATTTGTAATATTTGAAAATTTCATTAAATTAAACACTTAATTAATTTGATTATATTCAAAACAAAAATCACTTTAAATGCAAGTTATTATTTAGAGTTTTCTTAATAGAATAAATATTCACAATCAATACAATTTTTATATAGATGGCTGTTAAGTTCCTATTTGAAAAGGATTTGTTATATTCTTTAATAAAGCAATAGCCGACATTGCAGACATGCGACTCGTTTTTGGATTTAAAGGCGAAGGGACATTTTCGATTTTAGTTGTAAATTTTCCAAAATCGCCAAATACGGTAAGTGTATGCATATTTTCTTTTATCATTGGATTTGCAATAACTGTAACGCGTGTTTTTTCAAATCCGATGCCTACAAGACTAATTATTGCAGATATATTTACATTTGCAGGAAATGATTTAATTGCATTGAATGCTGTTCCTTCGAATAAAACTGTTCTTTTTGTAATATTATTAAGATCAATATTATTTTCAATGATAAATGGAGCACCTTTAAGTCCAGATGGGGGCTTTTCTGTTATTAATGTGACATAATTAATCTCACCAGATGAGGCAGATTTCAAACCATCAATGCCTGCAATTGCACCTGATGGCAAATATATTTTACAATTGCGTTTAATCGCAAGATTTGAGATTTTATTTAAAAATTCAGTATTTTGTAATGCACCAATGCTTAATATCATAACATCACAATCAGCATTTAATGCATCTGGAATTACCTCATAGACTGCACCAATTGAGGCACATTCTATAATAAAATCAACTTCTTTTACCATCTCTCGTACTTCAAGTATGCGAGGTTTAATTAATTTTAATTTATTTAATAGTGTTAAACAGTCATCATAAGATCTATCATATATTGCACATAGATTGATATTTGTTAAATCAAGACCATCTATTGCTTTTGATATTTCGGTACCAATTGCACCACATCCAATTATTCCAACTTTTAACATTTATTACCTCAATATTTTATTGGTGCATATAACTTATAAAGGTATGTGTAAACACAAAGTTATATAATAAATATAAACACTTTAAGTTAAAAGTTTTAAGAATATAGCAATTAAAATCATAAAAAATAAGACTTCATTGAAAAATTATTGATGTTGATATTAATATATTTAATTTTTTATTAATTTTTTAGAGTATCTGATTTGTAAAATAAATTTTATAGATTATGTGCAGCGAGAGATTGAAAAATATCTCTAACTCATTCTGAAAAGTTTGAGTGTTAAGTATATAATTTTATAAGTTATATATAAAAATAAAATAACAAATTGAAAAAACATCATCAATCTTTTATAATTTTTATTAAATTAATAAAGCATTATTAAATTTATTTAAACTTTTCTATTCACTTATAATTATAACAACCATAATATTTTAATGTTATAATCTTTAAATTTGGAATTAATTTTAAATTCAATATAGGAAATTTTTAAAATTCTAAAATTAGCTTTCGAAAAATTGAAAATTTTTCTAACTCATTGACGCTTGTTCGTTCCGAACAATCCCTCAAAAAAAATGAGTAATAAGAATATAATTTTATAAGTTATATACGATAAAAAAAATCTGCATACATCTGCACCCATATAGGCAATAAATAAAAGAAAAATATGTTTTTTTTTACAATAAAAAAAACAATCCGTGCCAAAAAACAAATAATAATAAAATAAAACACCAATAAAAAAAATCTGCGTAATTCTATCGAAAGCTTGCGGATATAAAAGTTAAAGAACAAACACTAAGTTATAATGTATATACAGATAAAAAACATTCATAAATGATGATAACGCACGATTCAACAACAACAGGACTTAACGCACTTATCAATGCTTTACAAGATAGTGGTGTAGAAAAAATTACGGCAGTTGCAGGCTTTCCTATAACTGATTTGATGAATCAAATTTTAAAAGATGAAAAAGAAATTGCATCATGGATTACAAACGAAAAAACAGCATTAGAAATAGTGTTGGGAGCATCTGTATCTGGAAAAAGAGGTGCAGTTATTGTAAAGCATGTAGGAATGAATATTCTATCGGATCCTTTAATCACATCTGTAACACATACAATTGGCGCAGGTATTGTAATTATTGTAGGGGATGACCCGGGTGTAATTGCATCTCAAAATGAACAAGATTCAAGATGGTATGGAAGTATTGCAGAAGCTTGTGTTTTTGACCCATCTACTCCTGCGAATGCATACAAATCAGTTATGCGTGCATTTGATTTATCTGAAGAATTGAGCTCTCCCGTCATTATACGGATTACAGATAGGCTTCTTAAATCTATTGGTAAAATTGAAAGGCAAAAATTTAATAATAAACGAAAATTTTTTGACAAATCTATATGGGAACTTAAAATTCGTGAAAAACATCAACGATTTCATTTGAATGTATATCCACTTCTTATAAAAGAATCAGAAAATAATTTATTTCAAAATTCTTTAACTTCTTTTAAAGTTGAATATGCTTTTGTTCTTCCAATACGCTCGTTTGTTCCAAACAAACTATCAAAAATCAAAGATTTTTTCATACGCTCGTTTGTTCCAAACAAACTATCAAAAATCAAAGATTTTTTCATACGCTCGTTTGTTCCAAACGAGCTATTAAAAAAACAAAAAATTCATAAAAATGATCTTGGAATAATTTCATCGGGTTTTACCTCAACTCTTGTAAATAAATGTGTATGTGGAACGAATATAGCCCATCTTTCATTGAATATTGTATATCCTTTGCCATTTAATATGTTAAGAAATTTTATAAATGCGCATAAAAAAATTCTTATTATAGAAGAAAGTGAATCTGTTATTGAATCTCATCTTTGCATACATAAAAACATATTTGGTAAAAAAACTGGGCATGTTCCGTATGGATTAATTGAATTAAAAGATATTGAATATGCCATAAATAATATAAATAAGGTGCCTTCCATACAATATAAAAAACGCGATATTGCAAAACGAAAAAATATTTGCGAAGATTGTCATTTTATGATATTATATCAAATATTGCGAGACATTGATGTGCTTGTGGCGGGAGACCTTGGCTGTTCTGTGAGAGCTACTCATGCACCGCTCAATGCCATAGATACTGGATATGCACTTGGTTCTGCAATATCAGTCGCATGTGGATTCTCTAAAAAGGGAATTGCAGTAATAGGAGATTTTGCATTCTCACATTCGGGCATAATTTCACTTATAAATGCAGTTCAAATTAAAGCTAATCTGCTTGTTATTATTCTTCAAAATGATATTGCTGCCATGACTGGTGGGCAAAATTCTTATGATTTAACAAAAGTTGTGCAAGCAATTACTAATAATGTTTCTATTTTTAATATTGAAAACTCTTTGTCATCAAATGAAGTTAAAGAAAAACTATCTAATTTGATTGCACATAATATGGATCAAGTGGGCATTTCAGTAATATGCATTAAGGCTAAATGTGAAAAACATAAGCGCGATTGAATATTTTTAAGTATAATGCTACTTTATATTTATGGTAGCATATAATTTTATAAAGTATATGCAGTAAAAAATTATTAAATATATACAACAATGATGAAAAAATACATAAATACAAAAAAATCATCTGTGTTAATGCTATTAATGGGATTAATTATAATTTCATTTACATTAATAAACGGATGCGTTGAGTAAAAAATTGATTCTACGGAATTAGACTTGTAAAATCAAATAATAAAATACGCTCATTCATTCTGAATGTGCTATTGAAAATATAAATCCAAAAGAATCATTCGATTTAATTCAAAATAATAAAGGCAATTTAAATTTTGCAATTATTGATGTGCGAACTTCTGATGAATTTTTAGAGAGGCATATAGAAAATTCAATAAATGTAGATTACAATTCTAATACTTTTAAAATTGAGTTTAATGAACTTGATACATCTAAAAAATATTTTATTCTATTTCTGATATATTTGCCACACAATTTTAAATCAACATATCACAAAATCCTCTTCCCTGCATCCTCTCCAGATTTAGAATTATAAATCTCCTCAACATGA
>JAAXQB010000003.1 GCA_012329085.1 Methanosarcinales archaeon
AGTTTTAATTAAATTATCTCGCTAAAATCCAATATACGCCCATTTGTTCCAAATAGGCTATCAAAAATCAAATATTTTTTCAAACTCATTCTGAAAGAATGAGTGTTTACGCTCATTTATTCTGAATGAGCTATCGAAAATCAAAGATTTTCTCATACGCTTGTTCATTCTGAACAAGCTATTGAAATATTTGTATATTGAGTTCTATCAATATCTATATAGTTTAGTGTAAAATTATATAGTATTTTGAATATTAAAAAAATAAATTTTTTAAATTGTACAAGGGCGCGGAAAGTGAGCTCTAAGGATATGCATAAGCAATATATTTATATAAAATATATTTGTAATTTTAGCAAGCAAACTCCAATATTTTTTACCAACTATAATTTATAAAATTATACACTCAAAGAAATTTCCAATTTATTGTAAAATATTAGTTTGGTAAATCTAATTAAAAATTTATAATAAATAGAGATGATGTGTAAGTACACAGATATAAAAATTGATAAATATGGAATTTATTTATTTAATTTTTTATTTTGATAATTAGCAGCATATGTATAAAATATGTTTGTATTTATAACACATTTATATTGGGCAGAATGCGTACATGCATATAATACAATCAATACTACTTATAATTTATGGCATATATTTTTCATAAAATACCATCTATTGCAATTGTTTTTATCATATTTTTTAGATTTATTTTATTTTCCCTAATAAATTAAAGTTTAGATTTTAAAAATATTAAATATTTAAAAATATTAAAATCATTATGCAAAGCAATTATTTTAAAAAATGAAAAATATTAGGTTTTTATTAGTGCCACATAACTTATTGAGACTTTTTATCATTTCCTGATTTTATCAACTTTATGATTTTTCCAAATATTGCTAATACTTAGATGCATGTTTATTGATATTTATTGATTTTTGTTTTAGTTTAATGTGTTTCCAATATGAAATTCGATTGTTTGAAGAAATAATGTTCAAAAATTTGAGAGTAGATTGAATATGTTTTGTCTAAAATTTGTGATGCATCAGAAAAAAATAAAAAATTTCCAAATATCTATACACATCAGTTAAATATATGATTAAGTAGAATATATAATTAATGTAAAGCAAAAAATTATAATGTACTATACTATAAAATATAAAATAATAATTGAATTGAACATGATAGGAATAGAGTATAAATATAAATGAAACCAACATTAAGCATAAAAAATATATCCAAAGAATTTGGAGGAAATCTAGTTATAAAGGATATTTCCTTTGAAGTAAATAAAGGCGAAATCCTTGGAGTGCTTGGACCAAATGGTGCAGGTAAATCTACAACAATTAGAAGTATTATGGATATTATTCGTCCAGATTCAGGAAGTGTTGAATTTAATTTTCAAAATAGTAATAAAGTATTATCAAATATAGGCTACCTACCTGAAGAAAGAGGATTGTATAAAGATGTCAAGGTTATGAATATGTTGCTTTATCTTGCAAAACTTAAAGATTATCCAAAAACAAAAGCAAAATTAAGAATTTTAGAATATCTTGAAAAATTCAACCTTAAAGGCAAAGAACATGTAAAAATACAAGAACTTTCAAAAGGAATGGCACAAAAAGTACAATTTATAGGCTCTATACTTCATGAACCTGAAATTATAATATTTGATGAGCCATTTTCTGGATTGGATCCTATAAGCCAAGATATATTTTCAAAAGAAATTAGAATTATTGCAGAAAATGGAACTGCTGTTCTATTGTCCTCTCACCAAATAAATCTTGTAGAAAATATTTGCGATCGCATATTTATGATGCATAAAGGTAAAAGAGTATTATATGGCAATCTTGCAGAAATTAAAAAAGAATATGCTAATTTTAAATGTGAAATTGTAGGAGAAAATATAGGAATTGATTTTACTAATATGGATGGAATTGAAACCGTATCACAAAATGGATTGCATACAATACTATATCTTACAAATGATATCAATCCCAATAAATTTATTCAAACACTTCAAAATGAAATTGATATTCAAGAAATAAATATCAGTAGAAGTTCACTTCATGACATATTTGTAAAGATTGCAACAAAGGAGAATTGATATTATGCTCAAAAATACAATAAAAGATACAATTCGTGACAGTATCAAAGTTGCAACATGGGAAGTTAAGAAATTAGTATGGAATAAAACTTTTATCATTTCTCTTTTATTAACGCCAGTTATTTTTGGAATGTTTATGGGGCTTCCGATTTTATTTGATGCAATAGAAGATTTGGAGGAAGTCGAAATAGAACCAGAAAAAGGATTTACAATATATATGATAGATGAAATTGGGATATATGAACCACTATCAAATAGATTGTATAATATTTCACACCCACAAATAATACTTAAAAGATATATAGGAGAGGTAAATGAATTATCCAATCGAATTAAAGGAAATAAGAGTGCTGGATTTGTTCATATAACTCAAAATACAATTGATGCAAAAACGGTTAATATTGTTATTGGTAACACAAGTAATGATGGAAATGTATTTGAATTTATTGAAATAGAAAAAGAAACACAATTATCAACATTTAAATTCGCACTTGAACAAACACTATTGCACTACCATCTATCAGAATATAATATCAACTCAAATGAAATCAATCGAATTCTTGCAGGATATTCATTCGATATTACAACACTTGTAGAAGAACCTATAAGAGAAGAATATCTAATAGATGAAATTGGAAAATATGTACCAGGTGTATTTGCAGGACTAATTTTATTTATGTCAGTTTTTAGTGGGATGACAACTATGCAAAGTGCAATCTCTGATAAAAAGGATAAAATGGTAGAGATATTATTATCATCAGTTTCAGCAGATAGTCTTATGTATGGAAAAATCATTGGTAATTTCATGGCAGGGATTATTCAAAGTTCTGTATATTTGGTGTATATTTTAATAGGTATGCAACTTATTGGAATTCCGGTGGCATTATTAATATTTTTGGGGTTTTCGCCTGAATTGCCAATAATGTTATTTTTTGCATTGATGGGATACCTCTTTTTTTCATCAATATATATAGGACTTGGAAGTACAATGGAAGATGCCGCATCTGCTGGAAACTTTCAAAGTATAATTTTATCAATTCCATTTTTTTCATTTATTATGATAGGTCCTGTGATTGACAATCCAGATGGAATTATTTCTTTAATTGGAAGTTTTATTCCATTTACAGCACCTCTTGTAATGATTATAAGACTTACTATTTCCGATTTAAATATGATTGATATTTTACTTCCAGCAATCGTTTTAATTATATCTACACTTATCATGGCAAAAATCACAGGAAAAATATTTAAAACTGGTATGTTGATGTATGGAAAAAATCCAAATCCAAAGGAGATATGGAAATGGATTCGCCAATAATTATCGTAGGAGACATTCAATGATTAGCATAGACAATCTAACACTTGCATATAGAAATATAAAAGCACATAAATCACGAACATTTTTAAGTATTCTTGGCATAGCCATAGGAATTGCTGCAATAATTTCTCTTATTTCAGTAGGACATAGCTTAGAGCGATCAATACATGACGAACTTATGCCAATGGTTGATGTAATTTCTGTAATGCCAGGAGAAATAATTCCTGGAAGGGGATTTGTTCCTGTTGGAGCTTTTACAGATGAAGATCTTCGAGATGTAAAACAAATTAGAGGGGTAGATGTTGCAGCAGGATGGAAATTGGGAATTGCAGAAGTTGAATTTAGGCGAGAAATTATGCCTATCGAAGTTATGGGTGGAGACGCATCTGATATAGGGATGTATGAACCATTTGCAAATGTAGAGGGGAGATGGTTACATGAACGGGATAGAGCTGGAGTTTTAATTGGAGCCAGAGTTGCAAATGATTTTTTTGAGGAAGAAATTGATGTTGGGGATCGAATTGAAATTAATGGAGATAAATTTTCAGTAGTTGGAATTATAAAAGGTACGGCATTTGCAACAGAAGTAGATTCTCAAATAATTGCCATATCAAATACTGCAAGAAAGATTCTTGACACTGATGATATTATGTTTATTACTGTACGAGCGTATGACCTTGATAGAATAGAAAAAATTGCAGATGAAATTGAAGAAGCTATCAATGAAAATCATAATCTTGATAAATTTGCAACAACAATGACAATGGGTGCGGCAATAGACCAAATAGGTGGAATATTTGCAATAATTAGTGCAGTAATTGTAGGAATTGCATCAATTTCGCTTATTGTCGGAAGTGTGGGGATTATAAATTCAATGCTTATGTCTGTGATGGAGCGAACACGAGAAATAGGAATTATGAAGGCAATAGGTGCTACAAATAGAGATATTTTATCTTTGTTTCTTGTAGAGGCAGGCATGATAAGTTTAATTGGTGGATTGGTAGGTATGGCACTTGGAGTGATTGTTGCAATGATTATGTCATACATACTTAATTTGCCACTTGTGATATCTTTTGAAATTGTAGTTGGTGGTATTTTAATTGCGGTTTTTGTTGGTGTCGCATCTGGATTATATCCGGCATATAGGGCTGCAAAAATGAGTCCTGTCGAGGCAGTTAGATATGAGTAATGTTTTAACTTGATATTTTATTTATAATTATTTTATTTGAGTGGTATGGCACTAATCAATAATATATTTTATCAACATATTCATTTTTTGCATAAAATTCCACATTATATTCACACATAATGGCAAATTATGAAGATATTAGTATATTATAAATCGAGAAATTATATATTACATCATTCTGAACTATTTTAGGATTGTTGCCATTACAAAAACTTATATATCGTACCCTACCTTATATTATATAATATAAATTTATGAAAACACTAATAATTTGTATCGATCGAGATAACGATTTGGGAGAGAAGGCGGGTATAAAATCGCCTATAATTGGCAGACAAGCGAATATAGATGCAGCTTTGAAACTTGGAATTACAGATCCAGAAGAATCTGATACAAATACATTATTTGGCGGCATTAAAGCATATGATGAGCTTATTGCAATAGGGGAAAGCGTTGAATTAGTATCTTTTGCAGGAGATTCCAATGTAGGAATTATATCCGATAAAATAATTGCCAATCAATTAGATGAAGTGCTGAAAAAATATGATGCTAAAAGTGCAATAGTAATTTCTGATGGGGCAGATGATGAAACTTTGATGCCAATAATACAATCTCGTATGAAAATTGATTCTGTTAAAAGAGTTACAGTTGTGCAAAGTGAAAGAATAGAAAATACATATTATATATTATCTCGCATATTTTCAAATCCAAGATTTTCCCATATGCTATTTGTGCCACCTGGACTTGCACTTATTATTTATTCAATATTCTTATTTATCGGAAATCCAGATGGTGCAATTGTAGGAATGTCTGCAATTATTGGATTGTATTTATTGTATAAAGGACTTAAGTTTGATGACAGTTTCAATGAATTTTTAGAAAAAATGAAAAAATCATTTTATGATGGAAATTTTTCATTTTTTACATATTTAACTTCAATTATTATTGGAATTGTTGCAATAATTCAAGGGGCATCTCAAGTATTTGGACATGCCATTGGTGATGGTGTGATAAGATATGAACCACTTTCTCTCTTTATTATATTTATAAATGCTTCGGTTTGGTGGTTTGTATTAGCATTTCTTTTTGCAAATTTTGGCAGGTTAGTAGATAGATATATAAATAAAAAGCCAATAGTTAAAAACATATCCACAATGCTATTTATAATAGCATTTGGTTTAATAACATGGGGAGTAAGTTTATTTATATTATCATCAGAAAATATGGGTGGTTTTACAGTTCCTCATGCCGTTGCCTTTGAATTTTTATCATATTCATTTATTGGATCTATGTTAATTGTTGCATTGGGCATTAAAATTTTAAAAAAGGGTCGTACAAGTGATGATAAAAACGAAAAACAAAATAAAATTGAAAACAAATCAAAATCATATTAATGTAGATGTTGTAATTATGGGGGGTGTTGGATTCACCTATTTTGACAGTGAAGACGATTTCGAGTTTATAGAGCCAACCCCTCAACCAATCGATACAGGATTTGGAAAAGTGATTGCAAATATATGTGAAATTAAAGAAAAAACCGTTGCAATCATTTCAAGACACGCTGGAATTGTAAAACATATACCTCCGCATAAAATTAACTATCTTGCAAATATGAAAGCGGCATGGATGCTTGGTGCAAATTATGTCATATCCACCAATTCAGTTGGAACTATGAAAGGACATAAAATTGGAAGTTTTTTTATACCAAGTGATTTTATAGATTTTACAAAATTGAGAATTTCAACATTTTATAATGAAGATGCAATACATGTAGATATGACAGAACCATATTGCAATACTATTAGAAAGAATATGTCCGATACACTAAAATCCTTTGATATTGAACATTCGGAAGGCATATATATATGTACAGAAGGTCCAAGATTTGAAACTAAGGCAGAAATAAACATGATGAAACAGTTTGGGGATGTGATTGGTATGACTGGTGTACCAGAAGTAATTCTTGCAAAAGAACTTGAAATGTGTTATGCATCAATATGCACAGTAACAAACGATGCGTGTGGATTATCTACCGGAAAACTTACTACAACTGAGGTTATTGATACTTTAAAGTTTAATAATGAAAATCTTTACAAAGTATTAATTGATGTTATTTCAAAAATTCCTGATGCACAAGAATGCGATTGTGTAAATTCAATAATGCATGCACAAATGTGATTGATATTTTACAGATTTATTGGACATATTTCAATTTTTTTAAATCTTTTAGAGTGTTTATGTTTGTAAAAGTTAAAAGATTTTCATCAATTTTTTGAATTTTTTTCATATCCACAAAAAATATTGAATTTAATTTTGAAATTGGTGCAAATATTTTAGTTTCTTTGATTTTTATTGCATTTTCAATTTCAAGAATCATTGATTTTCTTTTATATACGGCATGTAATGGTTCGATTTTTTTATTATTCCATCTTGGTAAAGCAATATCGTGCCCTTTTGCACATTCAAATAAAAATTTAACAACTTTTCGGTTTATAAATGGCATATCACATGCTGTCACAAATATATATTCACTTTTTGAGATTTTAAAACCTTCTAAAATTCCAGCCAATGGACCTACATTTTGATAATAATCTTCTACTATAATTACATTTTCATTAGTAAGGAGTGATGCTAATGATTCTTTTTGAGTTTTATCTCTTACAGAAATTATAATTTCATCAAATTCTGATTTTAATGAATTTACCATATATTCTATTATTGTTTGATTTTTGAATGGAATTAATGATTTTTCTACGAATTCCATACGGCGACCAATGCCGCCTGTCAATATCAAAAGCGATTGATTTGTCATAAACCTAATATTATTTTGTTGGGTTAAGTTATATAATTTTGGTTTCAATCCTTGTTTTAATGGAATAAAGTATGGTAAAAGATTTTAAAATGTGTTGCAATTGTTAGAGGATAATTAAATGAATTTTATGAATGGATAAGAATGTGTTAAATATTTAATTGTTGGAAGTTAAAAAAGAAATTAAGATATGATTGAGTAAGGTGTATTTGGGATTTTTTTAAAAGGCATTTATGAAAAAATTAAAAGGATATAAAAAAACTGAAATTGGGAAAATTCCAGAGGATTGGGAAGTTAAAACAATAGGAGACACATTTAATTTTTTAAAAACTTTTTCAAATTCAAGGGGTGATTTATCTAATGAAAAAGGAGATGTATATTATATTCATTATGGAGATATACATGTTAAATATAATCATTTCATTGATGTAAATACTGCAAAACTTCCGAGCATCCATATAAATAAATTAAAAAATCCAATAGAATTTATTAAAAATAGAGATTTAATAGTTGCAGATGTATCAGAAGACTATGCAGGCATGGGTAAATGTATAGAAATAAAAAATTTAAAAAATGAAAAAGTTGTTGCAGGATTACATACCTTTTTATTAAGAGATAAAAATAATAATTTTGCAAACGGGTATAAAAGCTATATTTTATTAAATGAAACTGTATCAAAAGATGTTAAAAAAATTGCCACAGGTATTTTTGTTTTAGGCATTTCTAAAACAAATTTTAAAAATTTAAAAATCCCTCTCCCTCCTCTTCCAGAACAACAAAAAATAGCAAAAATCTTAACAACTTGGGATAATGCTATTGAAAGCCAAGAAAAATTAATTTTTAAAAAAATAGAATATAAAAAAGGATTATCAAATAAATTATTAAATGGAGAATTAAGATTTTCAGAATTTAAAGAGAATTGGGAAACTAAAAAATTAGGAGATTTAATAGAAAAATGGAGTGATGGGGGAACTCCATCAAGAAACAATTCAAAATATTTTAATGGATACATTAATTGGATAGTTATTGATGATATTAAAAGATATATTTATAATACAAAAGAAAAATTAACTGAAGAAGGACTTAAAAAATGCTCTTCTGAATTATGGAATAAAGAAACTATAATATTATCAACAGGAGCGACAAATAGGTGAAGTTGGCATCACAAAAGTTAAAACAGCAACTAAACAAGGAATCACAGGAATACAAGTTGGTAAAAAATTAAACAATGAATTTTTAAGATATTGGTTAATCTTAAATAAAAATATATTATTGAGATATTCGCAAGGAAGTTCAATAAAAGAAATAAGGACAAAAGAGCTTTCAAAATTAAAAATAATGTTGCCAAAAATTGATGAACAAATCAAAATATCTCATTGCTTATGCAAATTTGAAGATGAAATCCAACTCATAGAAACCAAACTCTCCATTCTAACCCAACAAAAAAAAGGATTAATGCAAAATCTTTTAACTGGTAAAATTAGAGTTAATACATAAAACAATCAAACTAAACATGGCAGGAAAATTAATAACACTCGAAGGAATTGATGGTGCAGGAAAAACAACAATTCTAAATAAATTAAAAGATCGCTCATTCGTTTCGAATGAGCTATCAAAAAAATTAGAAAAATTCAATATAATTTTTACCAGAGAGCCCACAAATGAATGGATTGGAGATGTAGTTAATAAAGCAATTCGTTCTGATGTTGACCCTCTTGCAGAATTGTTTTTATTTATGGCAGATCATTTTGAACATATATCAAAAAAAATCCGCCCAGCAATTGAAAATAATAAAATAGTAATTTCTGATAGATATTCAGATAGTCGCATTGCATATCAAGGGGCAACATTACAAAATAAAATTAAAAATCCAATCAATTGGATTCAAAGCTTACACAAAAATAATACAATTATACCTGATTTAACAATTCTTTTTGATACCAATCCAGAATTAGCTGTTAAACGAATTGAAAAAAATAGAGATGAAAATTCTAAATTTGAAAAAATAGATTTTTTAAATAATGTAAGAAAAAATTATATATCAATTGCAAAATCAGATCCAAATAGATTTAAAATTATTGATGCCGATAAACCACTTGAAAAAATAGAAATTGAAGTTGTTGAAATTATATCTTCATTTATATCTGAAATTTAATTTATTTTTTTAATAGCTCATTCTCGAAGAGTATGAGCGTTGGAAAAAATCTTTGATTTTTGACAGCTCATTCTCGAAGAGAATGAGCATTAAATGAGTTTAAAAAAAATCTTTGATTTTTAATTTCTCGGAAAAAGATATCAAATAACATGAAAATTACAAAAAGAAATCTAAGAAATAAAGATGGTGAAATTTCACTCATCACAGAAACACTTGACGATCTATGGCATCTAAAATATATTATAGAAAAAGAAGATTTAGTATATGCTGTAACAAAACGAAAATCTGATGATGATAACAGTGATAAACTTAGACCTAAAAAAGCAGAAAAAAAAACAATGAGACTTGGAATAAAAGTTGAATCAGTTGAATTTCATAAATTTTCAAATAGGCTTCGCGTACATGGGATAATCGAACATGGAATGGATATAGGTCAATATCACACAATAAATGTAGAAGAAGACACAAAAATTTCCATCATAAAAAATTGGAAAAATGACCAACTTGAACGATTAAATGATGCAGAAGCCATTTCAAAAAGACCAAAAGTTGTGATTATAGTAATTGAAGAAGGAGAGGCAGACATTGGGCTTTTGCGACATTATGGGATTGAGATTTATTTAAATATAAGTCAATCGTCAGGTAAAATGGAGGGTACTGTCCGTGAAAACTTTTTTAAAAATGTAATTGACCAATTGAAATATGTGACTGCCAATAACGAAGCAATTATAATTGCAGGTCCTGGATTTGTTAAAGATGATTTTTTTAAATATTTCAAAAAGCATAACTTTGAATTGTCTGAAAATGCACAAATTGAAGACATTTCTTCGATTGGATCAACAGGATTTCAAGAAGTATTAAAAAGAGGCGTTGTAGATAGGATTGTAAAAGAATCTCGTCTTTCAAAAGAAGCAAAGTTAATGGATTTATTATTAAAAGAAATATCAATAGATGGTAAAGCCGCATATGGATTTGATGAAGTAATGCATGCAATGGATTTTGGTGCAATAAAAAATCTTCTTATTACAGATGAATATTTACGCCTTAAACGCGAAAAAGATGATATTGATTCTGTACTGCAGAAAATAGAACAATCGAAAGGAGCAATCACAGTATTAAGTACAGAGTTTGAACCAGGAAATAAATTACATGCACTTGGTGGAATTGCATCACTTCTTAGATTTAAGATTTGAAACACATCGATTTATCCTGCATCAACAAAAAATATTTCCTTTCCATTATCATAAATTCTAACAACTCCTCCTGATTCAGAAAGTGTAATAGCTATCGAATTTGTAGCCTTTGTTATTGCGGCGGCAGATACATGCCTCCCACCAAGTCCTTTATCAATTTGTATATCTTTTGAATTAACATCTATATATCTTCCTGCTGCATGAATTATTCCATCTCTGGATACAATAAAAATACCATCTAATTGTGAAAATTCTTTTACTGATTCCCAATTTCTATTATTTAATATATCACATTCATAAATTTCATGCCCCTTGTATGGATTCATGATTATTTGATGGGATTTTGCCATAGTTTCTTCAACATCTCCAATAATGAATGCGGTTCCAATTTTTGAACCTTCTCTACCACTTGATGCAAGATCAAATACGATTGAAAGTATTGCTTTTAAACATTCAAAATCTATTTTTTTTTCGCATGATTTTATTGCTTTAATAAATTTATTTTCATTTAGGTTATGCACTATTATCGCCACTGAACTTTTTGTTTCAATAATTCCAAGAATAACACCCGAACTAAATTCTTCCATCATGTGTTGTATGAATGATCTGTTTTCTATATACTCTATTGACCCAATTGCTTTTTGAATAAGTATATCATAAATTTCTTTTTCTGGTGAAACATGAGTAAGCAGATTTTTTGGTTTTATAGGTATATAATAGATTGGAATGTTTGTAGAAATAGGCAATAAAATATTTTTAGATGCTACTATTGCAACAACATTCAAACTTTCAGCAAGTTGTATTGCAGATCTTAAAACAATATCTTTTTTAATTTGATTTGAATCTTGATTTACATCTTGATTTGTATTATCCATATAAATATTAAATGTGCTCATGACAGATAAATATATATGCATTGTTGATAAATAGTGTATTACATAAATATTTTCACCCAGGATGAAAGATTATTTTGTCTATCCATAATAGTAATGAAATGCACTTTTTTATAGTATATAATTTGTAAATTATATACTGAGAGAAATTTCTAATTTCTCGAAATATTTAATTGAAAAATTATGATATTTTTTTTATTTTTTAACATCATCAAACCTATCATTAATTTAAATCATCATAAATTTTTAATCTACTATGTGTGATGAATTAAAAAACACGCATGCATTTAATGAATAAATATGCCAATAACAGATAAATATATATACATGCATTACTGATATATAAAGTATTAAATAAAAATAAAGGGGGAATATGATTCGAACATTCATTTCAATAGATTTGCCCGATACATTCCATAAAAAAATTATTGAAGTTCAATCAAAATTTAATGATTTTAATATAAAATTGGTAGATCCAAAAAGTATGCATATAACAATGAAATTTTTTGGAGATGTCGAAGAAAATAAAATACAAACAATCATAGATTCATTGAATTCTATTAAACATGAACCATTTGACTCGCTTATTACAAAGATTGGAGTATTTCCAAAACCAACATATGTTAAAGTGATATGGATTGGTGCAAAAGGTGATTATAAAGAATTATGTAAAAATATAGATACTACATTAAATCATAATTCAAATTTAAAAAATAGATTTTATAAATTTAATGCACATGCAACAATTGCGCGTGTTAAAAACATTTCAAAGAATAAAAAAGAATCTTTTCTAACATTGCTTGATGAATTAAAAGATGTAGAGTTTGGAATTATGAAGGTTGATAAGTTAAAGCTTAAAAAAAGTACTTTAACACCAACTGGTCCAATATATGAAACTTTGCATGAAATAAACTTGTAGATGATAGATATCGCTCATTTGTTTCAAATGAGTTATTGAAAATTTCTTTAACGATCATTCATTCCGAATGATATTAAAAATATAGAATGGAGGTATTTTGATGGAACTTGAATATAAATTTAAAATGAATGTTGGTTCAAATCTTAGATATGGAGAAATTGTAAGAACTGCAGATATTAGAATGCTTCATGATATGGATGATGTTATATATGATAAAAAATGGCTCAAATCTCAAAAAAATTTTGAACTATATTACATGTATAGGAATTTGTATAAAAATGAATCAGATTATATTATTATAAAGCAAAATAAACTTAGATATGATATAACTGTAATCCCACCTGGTTCACTTGGGTATGAATTCATAAAAACTGCAGGACATTACCATCCAGCTGTAAATGAGATTGATTTATCTTATACAGAAGTGTATCAAGTACTTGAAGGAAAAGCCACATATATATTACAAAAAAGAAAAGTAGATGAAGAACTTATAAGAGATTTCATTGTAGTTAAGGCTGAAAAAGGAGATAATGTTATCATACCTCCTGATTATGGACATGTCACAATCAATGAATCAAATGAAATACTTATAATGGCAAATTGGGTTTGCGATGATTTTTCATCTGAATATGATTTAATTAAAAAAATGAAGGGCATGGCATATTTATTAACTAAACAAGGATTTATTAAAAATTTAGAATATAAATTCGTGCCAAAAATACGATATATTGAACCTACTAATTTTGTAGAATATGGATTTAAGAAGGGAGTAGATATGTATAATCTTATACAAGATATAGATAAACTTAAATTTTTAACAAATCCAAGTGAATTTTCTTTACTTTTTTCTAAAATAATTGGAGTTTAAACATTAAACGATTACTTTACCCCAATTTGAACTCCAATTGCGGCATCTAATCTTCTGATAAATTCATCTTTTGTATTGCATGGTATTGTGGCACCTGCTGCAATATCATGTCCGCCTCCTGCACCACCAACTTCTTTTGATATTATAGATAGTGCATCAGATAAATTTAATCCTTTTCTAATAAGGTCTTGTGTCCCTCTTGCAGATACTTTTGTACCACCATCTGCATCTGCAAATGCAATAATTGGGAGATTCCTATTGGCTAAAAGTGTTGTACTCATTCCTGCAATAATTCCTACTATTGTTTCTTTTATTTTAGAGCCTGCATCAAAATATTGTAAATGTTTAAGTTCAATAATTCCATTTTCTTTTACAAATGAAAGTCCATTAATTAGATTTTTTCTATGCTCTCCAAGTAGTTTTTTTGCTTCATCGTATGCATCTCCTCGATCTCCTTTGCAAACTGAAAGTCCAATATCGGCATGACCATATCGCGCAGTTGCATTTAAAAGTGTAGAATATTCAGATGCATCACGCATTTCTGTACCTTCTTTTTCTTTTAACAATGTATAAACTTCTCCTATCATACGGTCAATTTTATAGGAGGGGAGATTTATTTTCATACAATATTGAAATAAAGCAGAAACAATTTTTTGTTTTTCATTTTGTTCAAGGTCAATCCATCGCCTCCACCGTTCATCAGAACTGTATCTAATTCCAATATTTTTTAAAAAACCTATGCATGCAACTTCATTTCCTGCAAGTCCTGGAAGATATGGGTCAGATGAATATTGTAATAACTTATAAAGAGGTCTTGTTTGCTTTCCAAAAAACATAATATCCTTTTTAAAATGTAATACCTTTGATAAAACGCCTTCATTCAATATCTCTTGATTTATCCCGCACAGCTTACCTTTTTTCATATGTTGTAAATCACCAATAGCTCCAACAATTGCAAGGTCTGCAAGGTCATGATTGTCACCTAATTGGGATGCGAGAATATAAGTAGTTCCAGATCCGCTTAATTCAAATGAACCATTTGCACCAAAAAGATGCGGATTGAGATGATTTTCAAATTCGCCCCTTGGTTGATGGTGGTCAGATATGATTGCATTTAGATTTTGTGCATTTATCGATTCAAGCATTCCACTACCAAGATCTGTAAAAATAATAAGTTCATGATTTTCTGTTTTAAGTTCTTCTATTATCTCACCATTCAATTGTTTTATAAACCGTGTAGAGTTTTCAATATTTATTCGATCTAATGCTGTAGAAATAATTCCTGCGGAAGTTAGACCATCTGCATCAATATGAGATACAATAAGTATTTGTTTATGTTTTTTTATTTCTTCTGCGCAATTTTTTGCTTTTTTTCTCATTTGGTTTAATATTTCATTCATTTTGAAATCCTTGTGTTTTTTATGTGATATGGGCGTATGAAAATCTTTGATAGATCATTCAGAACAAATGGGCGATATTCGAACAAATAATTGTAAACCCTCATTCTTTCAGAATAAGTTTAAGAAAATCTTTATTTTTCAATACAAACTAAATATGATGGATATATATGATATACTTAAAGATACTTTAATCTAATTACTAAAAATTAGAAATTTCTCCTATTAAATACTTTTATAATTGGATTGTACAACTTCTTCTACATGCCATATTATATGGATAAATAACAACATCGGTGATAATGCTTGATGCTGAAAAAGGAGAGAACAGATGTTAAATTATAATGTATATATAAGTTATAATGTATATGCATATTTAAAAATTTTATAATTTGTTGAATAAAAAAATTGGAAGTAAATATGGGCTTGACAATTCATAAGTTACATATAAGATATGATGCTATTCACAAATTATTTACAAACATTCATTTGTTCCAAATAAGCTATTAAAAATATTTAAAAATATTTAAAAATGTATAAAATAGCATAAACGCACATTCATTCTGAATGTGCTATAAAAAATTAAATTTTTTGATGTTAAATAGCTTTTTGCATAACATTAATAAATAAATCAATAATTAAAAAAGAAAAAAGAAAAAAATTCTCTTATTACCCAACTTTATAAATTATATACTATGAAAAAAATCGTAAAATTTTTTTATAGTTTAGAATGAAAAATACATTCAGAATGAATGAGCGATACATATGGTTTTATTATGGAAATTGAAAATATTAAATTACCAAAAAATATAATTAATTTTTATCTCGATTCAGGGATTAAACAATTATATCCCCCTCAGGCAGATGCAATAAAAAAAGGACTTCTAAGAAATAAAAACATACTTGCTGCAATTCCAACTGCTTCTGGAAAAACACTTATTGCAGAACTTGCAATGTTAAAAGCAATTATAGAGAATGGAAAAGCATTATATATTGTGCCACTTCGAGCATTAGCATCTGAAAAATATGATCGATTTCTACAATTTGATATATTGGGGGTTAAAACTACTATTTCAACAGGTGATTTTGAATCAAAAGATGAAAAACTTGGGGATATAAATGATATAATTGTCACTACCTCTGAAAAAGCAGATTCTTTACTTAGAAATAAAACGGCTTGGATGGAACAAATCTCTGTTATTGTGGTAGATGAAGTGCATCTTATCGATTCTTCAAATAGAGGTCCAACTCTTGAGATGATAATTACAAAATTTAGAAAAATAAATCCAAGAATTCAAATTATTGCACTTTCTGCAACTATTGGAAATGCAAATGAGCTTGGGGCTTGGCTTGATGCAGAATTGATATTAAGTGAGTGGAGACCAACTGATTTACGAGAAGGTGTATTTTTTGAAGATTCGGTTTTTTTTAGCTCAAATAATAAGGATGATAAAAAACAAACAATCCCAAAGTATTCAAATGACATTTCAACAGATCTTGTTATTGATATAATAAAAAAAGATGGACAATGTCTTGTATTTGATAATAGTCGAAGAAATGCAATAGGAGTTGCATGCAAAGCGAGCACGCATATATCAAAATATATAAGCAAACGAACAAAGAACGCACTATTAGAAATTGCAAAAGATATAATCGAATCAGGAGAAACTGAAGTTGCAGAAATTCTTGGGGCTTGTGTAAAAAATGGCGTTGCATTTCACCATGCAGGCTTAAATTCAAATCATAGAAAGCTTGTAGAAAAGGGCTTTAAAGAAAATAAAATAAAAATGATTGCAAGCACTCCAACACTTGCCGCAGGTTTAAATCTTCCTGCAAGACGCGTAATTATCAAAAATTATAAACGATATGATTCACAATTTGGAATGCAACCAATTCCTGTTATTGAATATAAACAGATGGCAGGGCGTGCTGGACGACCGCACCTTGACCCTTATGGTGAATCCATCCTTATTGCAAAATCTGATTGTGAATATGATGCCTTACAAAAAGATTATATTTATGCATCACCTGAACCTGTATTATCTAAACTTGGAACTGAAACAGCTATTCGTTCCCATGTATTATCTTTAATATCAACAGGATTTGCGAATAATCGTGATGAATTAATGGATTTTATGACTGCAACTTTTTATTCATACCAAAATGATAATGATTTTTTAATGCAAGTAGTTGATGAATGTATTGAATTTTTACAAAGTCATGAAATGATTATAAAAGAAACAAATAATTTGGGTGAAATACGGTTTTTTTCAACAAAACTTGGGAATGTAATTTCTTGTTTGTATATTGACCCATTATCTGGTGCTAATATTGTAGATGGTTTAAAAAAATCTGACAGTTTGACAGATTTATCGCTTTTGCATCTTATTTGCACTGCACCAGATATGAGGCAATTATACCTTCGTAGTGCAGATTATGAATCGATTAATGATTTTGTTGTGACTCATAAATCAGATTTTATACAAATTCCAAGTCAATTCAAGGCAATAGAATATGAATGGTTTCTTGGAGAGGTAAAAACTGCCATTTTGCTTAAAGATTGGATTGACGAAATGCAAATAACAACTATCACGAAAAAATTTAATATTGGGGAGGGGGATGTTCGTGTATTTACTGAACTTGGTCGTTGGCTTATGCATGCAACAACAATTATTGCAGGGATATTAAATATAAATAATGATCTTGCAAAAATTTTAGAAAAAAGAATTCAGTATGGCGTGGGCAATAATTTGGTAGAACTTGCCAAGATACGGGGCATTGGAAGAGTTCGTGCTCGATTATTATATAAAAATGGATTTGAATCAAAAGAAGATATAAAAAATGCTGATTTTAAGGATATATCAAAAATCATTGGGCATAAACTTGCACTAAAGATTTTTCAACAAATGGATGTGGATTTTGTGTATGAGAATGAAATTATAGAAACTATAGATTCTGATTCTAAAAATCAAACTATGATTGGGGATTTTTAAAGCTCATTTAGAACAAATGAGCGTATGAGAAAATATTTAATAGCTCATTTAGAACAAATGAGCGTTATTAGAACAAATGAGCGTTATTAGAACAAATGAGCAATATTGAAAATATCCCCATGTGTATAATTTTATAATCTGACAAATCGCGTTTTCAAGAATGAAGATGAACTTTTGGAATCTATTGATGAAAAACATGTGTGGTTAAATCTTTTAAAATTTTGCAAAATATAGAATTTAAAAACATCCTAAATTAATGTAAAAGGTTTTTTATAGGATATAAGTCTTAATATACACACTTATTTTAATAACATTATTTTAATAACATTATTTTAATGTATCACAAAAATTGCACAAATGTCATGTTTGTGCTATTAAATTTAATTTAAATTATATTCTACGAAAAATTAATTTTTTTTCTCTAATGCATATCAGAATAAATGAGTGTTTAGCATATAATTTTTACAAATTACATATAACGCCCATTCTCTTTCAGAAGCACATTCTCAAAGAGAATGTGCATTTAATGTGCTAATAAAAATAGAGTAAATCGCATTAATTTCGCTATTTGCATTGAATTTATGGAAAAAATATAAAAGATTATAATGTATATATAAATAAAAAATCTGCATAATCTGCGGATATAAGATTTAAAAAACAAACAATAATTTATAATGTATATATAAACGATAATTTATAATGTATATATATATATATAGACAAAAAGTTATAATGTAATATGCCATGAAAAAATAAGAAATAATAAAAAACAAATTGGAAAATTGGACGCAGATAAACGCAGATTGCCAGGATTTTAAAAGCACATTTAACACACATATCATTCTGATATGCGTTTTGAAAGAGAATGGGCGAAATAAAAAATTGACGAAATAAATTGCTACATCTTATATAATAAAAAAAATAAATCTGCGGATATAAGATTTAAAAAACACACACTAAGTTATAATGCATATACAAAAAATAAAAAAAGAAAGTTGGATAAAGGATTATAAAAATGGTAAAAATAACAGAAACAATTCTTAGAGACGCACATCAATCCCTGATTGCAACTCGTATGCGAACGCGGGATATGCTGCCAATCATAGAACAATTAGATGAAGTTGGATATAACTCACTCGAAATGTGGGGCGGTGCTACATTTGATGTATGCATACGATATTTAAATGAAAATCCATGGGAACGATTAAGACTTCTTAAAAAAGGTTTAAAAAAAACACCAACACAAATGCTTCTTCGTGGGCAAAATCTTGTTGGATATCGCCATTATTCAGATGAAATTGTGGGTAAATTCATTACAAAAGCATGTGAAAATGGAATGGATATTTTTAGAATATTTGACGCTTTAAATGATATTAGAAATCTAAAAACAAGTATTTCAGCAGTAAAAAGAGAAGGTGCTCATGCACAAGGCACAATATGCTATACAACAAGTCCAGTTCATACAATTGATAAATATGTGGAGTTTGCAAAGGAATTATCTAATCTTGGATGTGATTCCATAGCAATTAAGGATATGGCAGGACTCATTACACCACATTATGCATATGAATTAGTTAAAGAAATTAAAAAAGAAACTGCACTTCCTGTTAATCTACACAGTCATTGCACAACAGGTTTAGCAACTATGAGTTATCTTGCAGCATGTAAAGCAGGTGTTGATATTATTGACACTGCAATATCTCCTTTCTCGGGTGGAACATCTCAACCACCAACAGAATCTGTAGTATTTGCACTTAAAAATACTCCCTACGACCCTAAACTTGATATTGAAAAATTATCAGAAATTGCAACTTATTTTAAAGATATTAAAAAAAAATACAAAGGAATATTAAATCCAATATCAGAAGAAATCAATCCAGGTATTTTAATATCACAAGTTCCGGGAGGAATGCTCTCAAATCTTGTTTCACAACTTAAAGAACAAGATGCACTTGATAAATATGATGCTGTATTAAAAGAAATGCCATTAGTACGGGCAGATATGGGATATCCTCCACTTGTCACACCACTAAGTCAAATGGTAGGCACACAATCAGTTTTAAATGTGCTAATGGGGGAGAGGTATAAAGTAGTATCAAAGGAAGTAAAGGAGTACCTTCGTGGATTTTATGGCAAATCACCTGCAACGATTGATGGGCAATTTATTAAAAAAATTGTTGGAAATGAAAATCGTATCACTTGCCGTCCTGCTGACCTTATAGAACCAGAATATGAAAAATATGAAAACGAATTAAAAGAAGAACATGGGCTTGTAAATATAGATGAAGAGTGTGTATTATCTTATGTGATATATCCACCGATTACTTTAAAATTACTTAAAGGTGAGGCAAAAGAAGAAGAATTATTGCCTGCACATACTCTTTCCGAACCTATTATAAATGCCATACCTGCGGCTTACAATGTAGAGGTGGATGGAGAAGTTTTTAATGTGAAACTTGAACCAATATATGATGGTTCATGTAAATTATCAGAAAATGCCAAACAAAATACAAATACACAATCTAAAAAAAGTCCAGATGATGTTATTTGTCCAATGCAAGGAGTTATATTATCAGTGGAAGCAAAAATTGGAGCCCTAGTCGAGAAGGGAGATACTATTTGTGTGGTTGAGGCAATGAAAATGGAAAGTGTTGTAAATGCACCACATGGTGGGATTGTAGGCGAGATATTTGTTAATGTTGGGGATGCAATTAAAATGAATGGTGTAATTATGAGAATTGATAGGTAGGAATTTTAAATGTTTAATAAAGTACTTATTGCAAATAGGGGAGAAATTGCAATTCGCATAATGCGGGCTTGCAGAGAGCTTGAAGTAAAAACTGTTGCCGTATATTCTGATGCAGATAAAAATGCACTTTTTGCAAAATATGCTGATGAAGCATATAACATAGGACCGTCTCCGGTAAGTTTGAGTTATTTAAATTCTGATGCTATTTTAGATGTTGCAGAAAAGTCAGGTGCAGAAGGAATTCATCCAGGGTATGGATTTTTATCGGAAAATTATAATTTTGTAGATGCATGCAATAAATTAGGAATAACATTTATTGGTCCTTCAAGTAAAGTTATAAAACAAATGGGAAGTAAAATTAGGGCACGAGCGGCAATGGTAAAAACAGGTGTGCCAGTAGTTCCGGGTGATGATAAAGCAATTTCTGATTTAGATGTTGCACAAGATACAGCAGAGCGAATTGGATATCCAGTAATGATTAAAGCGTCAGCAGGTGGAGGAGGCATTGGAATGAAAGTTGTGCATTCTAAAAAAGAATTTACAGAATCACTTGCATCAATTCAATCAGTTGCAAAATCGGCATTTGGAGATTCAACGGTTTTTATTGAAAAATATATTGAAGAACCACGGCATATTGAATTTCAAATTCTTGCAGACAAATATGGCGATACAATACATTTAATTGAAAGAGAATGTTCAATTCAAAGAAGACATCAAAAATTAATAGAGGAAGCACCATCTCCTATAATAACACAAGATCTTAGGGATAAAATGGGAGCTATGGCAGTTCGTGCTGCAAAGGCTATTGGATATGAAAATGCAGGAACTGTGGAATTTTTATATTCAAATGGTGAATTTTATTTTCTTGAAGTTAATACAAGGCTTCAAGTGGAACATAGTATTACTGAAATGATTACAGGCATTGATATCGCAAAAGATCAACTACATATTGCATGCGGAGATCGATTAGAATATGAGCAAGAAGATATTAAAATCAATGGATGGGCAATTGAATGCCGGATTAATGCAGAAGATCCTTTGAACAATTTCACTCCATCGCCCGGAAAAATTAGAAAATATAGATCAGCAGGAGGTCCGGGAGTTCGCGTAGATAGTGGAGTGCATACAGGATATACAATTTCTCCTTTTTATGATTCAATGATTTCAAAATTATCTGTATGGGGGAGAGATAGGCAAGAGGCGATACAACGAATGCGGAGGGCATTGTATGAATATGTTGTAGTGGGAGTCACAACAAATCTTCCATTTCATAAAGCAGTGCTTAGAAATAGTGATTTTCAAAAAGGAAATATTACAACGCATTTCATTGAAGAACATAATTTACTTGATGAAGTAGAAAAAATTATTAAATATGAAAAAGAAAATGGAATAACCTTAGCATCTGCACTTGATGATGGAGAACACAAAATCGCAGCAATTTCTGCAGCAATCAATGCACATTTACAAGCATCTCGAGATAATAAATAATTATAGAATCACTTTGATTAAATGAAATCCCTATCTATTAAAAAACAAAAGATACTTAATATCCTAAAAGCTAACAAGGGGCAAGCAATTTCAGGAATTGATATTGGCGAAAATATAGGCATTTCTAGGGCAATGGTTTGGAAATATATAAAATCCTTGAAAAATGCAGGATATGAAATCGAATCCATCAAGAAAAAAGGATATATTTTAAAACAATCTCCTGATTTTTTATATCCAGAAGAAGTGAAAAATGGGCTTAAAACTACGCTTATTGGAAAAAATATTTATTATTTTGAAGATATTGAATCTACAAATTTAATAGCAAAACAAAAAGCACACAAATTTCAAGAAGGGACTGTCATAATTGCAGAAACTCAATATTCAGGTTATGGAAGAATGGGGCGAACTTGGGAATCTCCAGCTGGTGGAATATGGTTTTCAATTATATTAAAGCCTGTGATACCACTTGCACACCTATCACGATTAACAATTATGACAGGAAATGCAGTTATGGAATGTATGAAATCATTCAATTTTCCAAACGCACCTTGCATTAAATGGCCAAATGACATTATTATTAATGGTAAAAAAGTATGCGGAATTCTTACAGAAGTTAATGCAGAATTAGATGCAATCAATTTTGTAATAATAGGTATTGGCATTAATGCAAATAATTCTATTTTTTCCCCAGATATTGAAGACTCGGCAACTTCATTAAAATCTGAACTTGGGATTTCGATTAATCGTATTAAATTTTTACAAAATTTATTATTTGAATTAGAGCAAGAATATATAAAACTTATGACACTTCCATTTTCAAAAATGATTGAGAAATGGACTTACAATTCAGAAACTATTGGCAAACAAGTTGTAGTTCGCATGCATGATAAAACAATTGAAGGGGTGGCGATTGGTCTTTCGGATGAAGGCGGACTTATTATAGAAAAAAACAATAAAGAAAAAGTTGTAGTATTGGCAGGAGATTGTTTGCTAAAATATGATTAATAGTATCTGCTTAAAAAAATAGGGCAAATGCGCATTTTTTAAATTACATACCAACCCAATCAAATTAACTCGACTTTGTCATATTAGATGCTCATTCAAGCACCCGATATTGATTTTGCTTTTCTGAATGATTTGAGGTTATGCCGCCTCATATAACTGGTTTATCTTGTAATGTGACAAAGTAGAATTAATTTTTACCACAAATTAAATTATCATTTACAATAACTAAACCAAAAACTAAGATTATTTACTGATGTTATGCTATTAAAGTTTTCATAATTTAGTAAAACTTGATTTTAAAGAATAATAATAAAGTTTAAACATCAAAGCAAAATGATTTAAACTTAATCAAAGATTTTTTTAAACTCATTCTGAAAAGTTTGAGTGATTACGCTCATTCATTCTAAATGGATTAAACGCTCATTCATTCCGAATGGGCTATTGGAAATATATCTCAGTATATAACTTGATTATATCATATTACAAAATAAGTCAACCATGTGAGGCAGTATAACCTCAAACCGTTTAGAAAAGTAAAATTAATATTGAATGCTTGAATGAATGTTTAATATGACAAAGTAAAAAATAATTTTACAAATTATATCCTAACACTCATAATATTCAATCACGAACAAACGCTCGTTCGTTCGAAAATCAGAGATTTTCTCATACGCTCATTCGTTCGAAAATCAGAGATTTTCTCATACGCTCATTCGTTCGAAAATCAAAGATTTTCTCATA